>CAZHLB010000308.1:0-7897 GCA_964533005.1 uncultured Saprospiraceae bacterium | reverse complement strand
GTCGAGGACGACCATGCCTTCGTTGACTTCGACGGTGTAGTCTTTGAATTCGCCGGTTTGGCAGTCGCCCCGGAGAATTTTGAAATTTCGTTTTGCCATGGTGAGAGGATGGATTTTGTGGCGGGATGATTTTTGGAAAATCATCCCGCTGCGTACGTGGTAATTATTCGTTGGGTTCGGGGGCTTCTTCGGCTTGGCTGAGTTCTTTCCAGGTTTGCGTGACGTAGCCGGTGACGCGGTGGATGTTCCAGGAAGGGAGGAAATCGGGCAGGTCAGCGAGAACGGTGAGGACGACTTGCTTGACGGGAAGAGAAGGGTCTTTCTCGTAGATGTTCATCACCTTGCGAACCGTGTCGTCTTTTTGAATTTTCCAATATTTTGGTGGGAAGAACTTGTTCTCCTCCACCAATTTCATTGCCCTGCGAAATTCTTCCGAAAAGGAGGGAAAATGGCTCGCACCATTCGACGCTGCTTTTCTTTCCAAAACCGGGCTTGATTGAACAGCACTTTTCATGGACATGATTTTTAGTAAACTTAGAATCTCCGGCGCTGAATTACAAACAACTGATAAAATTTTTCAGGGTGGTAGTCTTCAATTTTGTTGCTGACAATCCCTTGCACCAGGTAATCCAGCTTGATTTCATCGAACCGTCGTTTCACAATTCCATTGTAAACCCGGAGTCGTTTATCATTGCTTGCGCCAATTTCAACGATGGCATCCGGGTAACTTTCAAAAAACGCTCGCAGCGCCATTGCTACGGTGGAAAGGATTTTTGAAAAGTCCTGGTTATTGGTCGTGACATTGTCCACGAACCTTCCGCCGACAAATGCACATAAAGCGAGGTTGAACCGCCCAGGCTCAATTTTTTCCTGGAACATGATTGCCATTTGGAAGACACCGTTGCTACCAATGCTGTGAAAATAGAAATTGCGGTTGTCGGGCGTTGGCTCAAATGGATAGAAGTCGGTTATTGTATTCATGTAGTTCACTCATTTTTGTTTTGAAAAAGACGCTCATGCCTTCTCCGCCGACACCTCCTTCTCCAAATCCTCAATCGTGCTTTTCGCAATCCGCTCCAATTCCGCATCCGGCGCAGTACGTTGCACTTTTTCCACCTCCATCCTGCCGTCCTTGCCTTTGCGCACGACGATATTGTACTTGCCCCACTCTTCGCTTTCGCCAAAAAAGTCCTCCCGCGTGTGAGCGCCCCTGCTTTCCTGCCGGGTGAGGGCGGCGTGCGTCACGGCTTTGGCGGAAATAAGCAGCGATTGCAACGAAATCGCCTCGTGCCAGCCGGGGTTGTACTGGCTGCTACCGTGCGCTTTTGCCTCTCTGGCTTTTTGTTCCAATGCTTCCAGGTCAATCACTGCCTCCTCCAATTCCTGCTGGGTGCGGATGATGCCGACTTTCGCCTGCATCATGTCCTGCAATTCTTCGTGCAAAACGTAAGGATTGAAGCCGCTTTCCCGGTTGAGAAATGAGGTTGCGTGGCGCATGGCTGCCTTCACCTGCTCCTCGTCCACTTGCGGCGCAACGATTTTTCGGCGGGCATATTCGACCGCATGATGCCCTGCCAAATGACCGAAAACGATGAGGTCGGACAGCGAATTTCCACCCAAACGGTTCGCCCCGTGCAGCCCCGCCGCACATTCGCCACAGGCGAACAAGCCGCCAACATTCGTCTCCTGCGTGTCCGGGTTGACCCGAATGCCGCCCATGAAATAGTGGCAAGTAGGCCCCACCTCCATCGGCTGTTTGGTGATGTCCACCTCCGCCAATTCCTTGAACTGGTGGTACATCGAGGGCAATTTTTTCTTGATAATGTCTGCCGGGACACGGCTGGCAATGTCGAGGTAAGCGCCGCCGTGCTCGCTGCCCCTGCCTGCTTTTACCTCGGCATTGATGCTGCGGGCGACCTCGTCACGAGTGAGCAATTCCGGCGGGCGACGGGCATTTTTGTCCCCGGCAAGCCAGCGGTTGGCTTCTTCCTCGGTGTCAGCGGTTTCGGCGGCGAACTTGGGCGGGATGTACTTGAACATGAAGCGCTCGCCTTTATTATTGAGCAAAATCCCGCCGTCGCCCCGCACTCCTTCGGTGACCAAAATGCCCCGGACGCTGGGGGGCCAAACCATGCCCGTCGGGTGGAATTGCGTGAACTCCATGTCCATCAAATCCGCTCCCGCCTCGTAAGCCATGGCGTAGCCGTCGCCGGTGTATTCCCACGAATTGGAGGTGACTTTCCAAGCTTTGCCAGCGCCGCCGGTGGCGAGGATGATGGCTTTGGCTTTGAACAGGATGAACCGCCCCGTCTCCCGCCAGTAGCCAATCAAGCCGGCGACCCGGTCGCCATCTTTCAGGATTTCCAGCGCCGTGCATTCCATGTGGACGTCGAAGCCCTGATGGATGCCGTAGTCCTGCAAGGTGCGGATAAGCTCAAGCCCGGTGCGGTCGCCGACGTGCGCCAGGCGGGGGTAGCGGTGCCCGCCGAAGTTGCGCTGCGAAATCAGTCCGTCCTTCGTGCGGTCGAAAACGGCTCCCCATTCTTCGAGCTCGTTGACCCGTGCGGGAGCGTTTTTGGCGTGAAGCTCCGCCATGCGCCACTGGTTGAGGAATTTGCCGCCCCGCATGGTGTCCCGGAAATGGACTTTCCAGTGGTCACGGGCATCCACGTTGCCGAGGGCGGCAGCCATGCCGCCTTCCGCCATCACGGTGTGCGCCTTGCCGAGCAAGGATTTGCAAATGACGCCGGTGCTCAAGCCCTGGCGGGAACATTCGATGGCAGCACGGAGACCGGCGCCGCCTGCGCCGACGACGAGGATGTCGTGGGAGATGGTTTGTAATTCGTTGATGTTCATTTTGTTGAAGTAAAAAGTTAAAAGGCGAAAGGTAAAAGTTGGGGAAGTCAATCGTCAAATGGTTGAGGCATTCCGTTTCAGAAATTCTTCCCAAAGCATCACTTTTCGATAGCCTTTCATGCGCAAGCCTTTTTCCAGCCGCTTGTCATTTGTCAGCAATGTCATGTCCAATTGAATGGAAAAAGCAACGTAAAATTTATCCTTCGAATCAATGCCAGCAGTCAACGTACTTGCTTGGCGCTTGGCAGTTGCAGTGAGAAAAATGCGAGGCAGTACGGTGGTTTTTGAAAAAATCGAAAAGGCATATTCCAATAGTTGTTCCTCGCTCATTTTGGTTTTCTCCAAAATTTCCGGTTTGTATTTGTCAATTTCTTTGAGCGCAAATACGGGCGTGACAAATCGAAAAATATCAACCAACTGTTTGTACCTGGCTTTGCCGCTGATGAGCATGCCAATCAAAATATTGGCATCAATTACGTAGTCGAGCATAAAAGGTAATTAATTAGGAAGGCTACCGGATTTGGACTTTTTGGCTGGCGACTTGTATCCATGCGCTTTCAGGTAAGGTCGTTCAAATATTGCTTTTAGCTCATCGGCAGGGAGCGCCGTCAATTGGCTCATGGAATAAATGCCTGCCCTATTCAAGAGCGACTCGATTTTTTGCCCCAAACTTTCTTCACCGTACAGTTCGTTTTTCGGCTCTTCAAATTGGGCTGGCGCTTCAATTGGCGGCGTCAAGTATTCCTCGAATTCTTCTTTTTCTTCTTCCCAAGCTGCCTCCCTGGCACGCCGCCATGCCGGGTCGTTTGCGATTTCGTCAAACAAGGCAAGGTCGGTAAGCGCCTCTTGCGCCGCCACTTTAACGAGCAGCTTATTCACGTATTCCTGAAATTCTTGCTGAAGCGCTTTCCTGCCGAGCATTTTCACGGCATCATCATCTACTTGAATTGTCATATTTTCCATGGCGGATTGATTTTTCTACAAAGTACAAAGGAAGTTCAATTCTGGTTTCGGGAAGCCCCGGATTGCCTCAATTGCCGGGTCGGTGAATAATCGCCGTGAATTGCTCCACCTTTTCATCATTGATAAACTCGATGTCCGGGTAGGCTTGCAATGCTCGAACGATGCCGCTGCCAATACCCCGGTAAGGCAACACGTCGAGGGCAAAATTTGCAATCACTTCGTTCCGGCGAATGCTTATTCCCATTCGTAATTCCGCCTCGTTCAAGTGATTGGGCAGCTTGCCGGGACTTTTGATTTCAATTCGGTTGTCGAAAACCAGCAATTTGATGGAGTCGTGAATAAAATAATCCCGGTGAATCAGCGCATTTATGAGCAACTCGCTGATTACCACATGCGGGATTTCCGGGTCGCCAATGGTGTTGAAATTCTTGCCGTTTTGGGGCTTTTCCAATTTGGCGTAGATAAAATCGAAGCCCTGCTGATACTGCGAGCGAAGTGTACCGTAGAGGTTGTCGCTTTTTAAATATTCTGTCCCTCCGAGGAAGTTGCCCTTAAACCAAATGGCAGTGATGTAGGCAGACGGCAAAAGGTAGCGATTGTCCAAGCCGAACAGTAAAACGCCCGCCGTATTAAGCACACCATTTTTGCCCAAGCGCATATTTTCGATGAGCTGGGACAGCCGCTCCCAATCAGGCAGGCTGCGATACCTTTTTTCAAAAAACTCTGAAAACCTGTCCTTGTCGAGTGTCTTTCCAATTTCAGCACCGGGCACGAGTTCCAGTTCCGCAGGCATATTACCGCTACCTTGGAGCATCCGTTTCATTTCTTGCTTACTGGTCACCTTGCGTTTATCAGCTCCATTCTTCAAAAAAATCAGCCCGTCTTTGTCGGTGTGAGGCTTGTCCGTGCCTTCAGGAATGGTTGCCACCAGCACTTTTTTGCCCGCCACATCTATCGTTTCGGTGGTGATGATAATTGGACTTTTAACGTGGTCGCTGGCAGCGGTGGACAGCAAGTTGTTGATGCGCTGAATATCCTGAAACGTCAATCCCGTCACTGCGCCTGTCTTGTCGTTGACGCCAATGATGAGCATGCCGCCTTTGCTGTTGGCAAATGCGACCATTTCCTGCGAGACGCTGACGGCATTGGTCACGTTCTCTTTCAGTTGCACCCGGCTGTTTTCGCCGGAGGAGATGAGGGAGAGGAGGTCGGTAGTGGTCATTTTAAATTTGGATGAAATTCTATAAGGTTCGATGGTTTCATATATCCATTTCGGTTGTTCTGGTTCTCGATAATTGATGAGGTTTTTAGCCTTTTAATATTTTATCAAGCTCTGGAAATTCATGTTCTATTTTTAAATTATTGTGACCATATTCAAGGCCAACTTCAATGTAATTTCTGATTTCTATTTGCTGTTGTTTTGTGAGTTTGCTTGTCATTTGAATAAATTCATGCTCTCCAATTCTATAAACTAATTGGCTTACGATATAGCCCACATCATAGCATCCTGCTGCGCCACCGCAAGGAAAATTTATTAGTCCCACCAAAGCTTCACTATCCTTATTCAATGCCCTTTCAATTAAATGGCATAATTCCTTATTCTCGGAATAGCTTTGAAGTACGAGGAGGGTATCTCCAATTATTATCCCCTGAACTTCCTTATTCTTACAACCAAGAATTGCAAGGCAAATGAGTATGAAAGCCAATTTCTTTTTCATAAAATTATTGCCATCAGGTGCTATGAATCACACCCACACCCCAAACACCCTTTTCCCCTCCACCTCCACCCACTCCTCCCGCCAGCTTTTCTCCTTCAAATGCTCAAGAACAAGCAAATATCCCTCCTCCATACCCTGCTTTTCAAGATACCCGGCAAGCTGCTCCAAGCCACTTTTAAAAGCCACCTTGCCCCGCCATATTTTCAGTTCCATCACGTATTTGTGCTGGAAAAAAGTAATGGCGATATCGAGCCGTTGCTCCTCCGAAATCTGTGGCTCCTTGAATTCCCAGCCTCCGCCATTGATGATGGGGCGCAGAAAGGCGAGGAAAATCAACCTGCCGTTGCGCTCCACGAACTCCCGGTCTTTTTCGCTGAATTGCTCCCGCATGAATGCCTGGAATTGCAGCAACACCTTTTCCAGGTCGAGCCGGTTGCCGGGCAGGATGAACTTGTCCCGGAAATTGTAACCGTTCATGCTCATCTTCCTTTTGACTTTGGAGGTCAGGTAGTCGAAGATGATTTCCTGGTAAATGCGGTTGTGAATGCGGATGCCGCCGCCGTTGCGAAGGATGCCGTACATGATGCCTTGCTGAATAACCGGGTCGTGAATGCTAAACACCGGCTGCTCGCCGTGCGAGATGATTCGATACACCAGTTCGTGCAGTTCGGGGTAGTTTTCGAGGTTGGCGATGAGGCTGTCGAAGTTGGCGTTGGTTTCTTTGAGCAGCAGGCTCACGGCTTCTTCGAGGCGTTCCGTTGTCCATTCGGAGGCAGGCGGCATGTCCTCGTCCATCACTTTGCAGAGCTTGCTGACCAGAAAAGGGTAGCCGGAAGTGAAGTAAAACAGGCGCTCCGCCAATTGTGGCGCATCCATTTTCACGCCTTTGTCTCGTGAATATTCCAGGAGCATGGGCAGGATTTCGGCGGGCAGCAAACTCATTTCCACTTTGAAATCGGCGGCGATGTTCCAGGGCGAATTGAATTTTTGCTCGGCGTCGGGGCGGAGTTTTAGCTTGAGGGTTTTCACGTCGTGGACGCCTGCCAGCACAACCGAGTGAAAAGTCAGGTCTCGCTCCTCCGCCGCCGCCAGGAATTTGGTGCGCAGCATTCCCAGGAAGCTGACAAAGAGTTGGTTGTTGCTGCTTTTGTCCACTTCGTCAATGAGCAGGACGAGCTTCTTGCCCGCTTTTTCAACTAAACGGGAAATGCTTTCTGACAGCAACTTCAACTCGGTAGCTGCTTGGCTTTCTTTCTCCAGGAAATTGGCAAGTTCCGTGTTGCCTTTCCACCTTGCCTGTTTTTCCAGGAGACTTAAAAACATTTGGCAGAAGCTGCTTTCTTCTTGAAAAACCTGATCGCCAACGCCTTCGAAACTGATGGAAAAAGGCAGGTACTGTTCCGTTTGCTCCAGCTTTTTGAGCACTAAAAAAAGCGTCGTCGTTTTGCCGTACTGCCGGGGGCGGTTGATGATGAAGTACTCACCTTGTTCCACCAAAGCCATTACCTGTTCCAGCTTGCCGGAGGTGTCCGCCATGTAATGCCTGTCTGGAATGCAGGTGCCGGTGATGTTGAATTTTTTTGCCATGATTTTTCCTGGTTGCCTTTTGGCAAAAGTAAAAGTAAAACTTACCCTCCTGGCATTTCATTCCTTCACCAATTTCAGCCCCAGCACCCCGCCATTTTCATCCGCCACCTGCACAAAATGCAAGCCCGGCGGCAAGTCTCCAACCGAAAGTGGCAGCAAGTTTTCACCGGCTTGCGCCGCAAAATACTGCGTCCGCAAGCGCCCGGTAGCATCGAAAATGCCGACAGTTAGCTGGCTGGCTTCCGGCAGACGAATGAACAGCGTGGCGATTTCCCTTGCCGGATTAGGTTGAAGAATGGCAGTAAATGGCTTGCCTCCAACGGAATTTGTGGGAATGAACAAATCATAGCCAATCCTCAATTTCCGAATGCCCGCCCGGTAAACGACCAGTTTGGGAAAGACGATGAGCGTGTCTTCAGCCCTGCATTCGGCTTCGCCTGATTGCATGAGTGCACCGGTATTCAGGTCGTAAGCGTAGAAAGATATGCCTCCAAAGGGCGCAGTGAATCCAATGCAATTAAACGTGGACGGCGGCATTCTGCGAATTGCCATGTCGGCAATTAGCGAATCAACCGGGCAGTTGTCGTTGCCAAAAACGGCGTCGTCTTCCAGCCAAACGGTCGCTGACCAATGCGGTCCGAAAAGCCAATTGAAATCAATTACTACCGAATCCCACCGGTGCCAGCCGCCCCAAGTCCCCCAATCATCGCCGACGCCGTTGGGCCCCGTGCCGATGGTTCCGTCGCCGGGGTCGTTGTTTTGCGGGTCGAGGC
>CAZHLB010000307.1:0-7919 GCA_964533005.1 uncultured Saprospiraceae bacterium | reverse complement strand
CGTCGTACGGTTTTTGTCGGGGCCTCCGACCATCCCGCCCCACGGGAACGGGGAAACCGGCTCGGAAGCCATTTCTACAAACATGTCGTTCCTACGGAACGTGCTGCGCAAAACCTGTCAGCACTTCAAGTGCTGACAGCTCTGATTTTTTGCTTCCTGCTGGCGACCGGCTGCCAAAAACCCAACCCCCCCGCTCAATTTCAACTCCTCCGCCAAAACGCCACCGGCTTAAATTTCCAAAACGACCTCCCGCTCACCAGCGAGCTAAACCCCTTCAACTACCTCTATTTTTTCAACGGCGGCGGCGTCGCTGCTGCAGATTTCAACGCCGACGGGCTGACC
Organism: uncultured Saprospiraceae bacterium; assembly: GCA_964533005.1. Lineage (GTDB taxonomy): Bacteria > Bacteroidota > Bacteroidia > Chitinophagales > Saprospiraceae > UBA6168. Next base: position 7,577 of record CAZHLB010000307.1, on the reverse strand, counting down.
GACCTTTTTTTCACCGCCAACTTCGGCGAAAACAAACTCTTCCTGAACCGGGGCGATTTGAAATTTGAAGACGTGACTACCCAGGCAGGCGTTGCAAGCCCCGGCGCCTGGAAAACGGGCGTCTCCGTCGCAGACGTGAACAACGACGGGCTGCCGGATTTGTACGTCAACCGGGTCGGCGGATACCTCGGTTTGCAGGGTCGGAATGAGCTTTTTATTTGCCAGGGTATCGAAAATGGCATTCCAAAATTTCAGGAAATGGCGGCTGAATTCGGGCTAGACTTGACTGGCTTGGGCACGCAGGCTGCCTTCTTCGACTACGACCTCGACGGCGACCTCGACCTGTTTCAACTCACCCATTCCGTCCACCAAAACGAAACTTACGGCAGGCGCAGCAGCTTCCCGCAAGGGCATCCGACGGCAGGCGATAAATTTTTGCGGAACGACGGCGGCAAGTTTTTGGACGTGACGGAGCAGGTCGGCATACTTAGCACTGCCCTTGGATATGGCTTGGGCATAGTCGCTGGCGATATTAATTTGGATGGATATCCGGATATTTATATTGGCAATGATTTCCACGAAAACGACTACTTATATCTCAATATGCCAGACCAAAAGGGAGGGCGCATATTTCAGGAAATACTCACTTCGCAAATAGGTCAAACGAGCCGTTTTTCCATGGGCGTAGATATGGCAGACTTCAACAACGACGGGTGGAACGACATCGTTTCCCTCGATATGATGCCATATATTCCCGAAATATTAAAAAGCGCAGTTGGCGAGGATAGTTATGACGTTTCAAGAATTAAAACCGAATATGGATATCATTATCAGCAAGCACGAAATGCTTTGCAATTAAATACGGGAAATTGGGGCGGGCACGTATCGGATACCTTCGAGGTATCCGATACGTGGCTTGCATCTCAACCCCATTTCCAAGAAATAGCCATGTTCGCCAACGTCCATGCTACCGACTGGTCGTGGGCGGCGCTGTTTTTCGATTTCGACCACGATGGGTTGAAAGATTTATTCGTCAGCAACGGCATCGTGCGGCGGCTCAACGACCTGGATTACATCAATTTTCTGGCGAACAATCAATTGCATTGGAAACGGGAAAACGCTGATTTCCTGGAAGAATCCGACCTGCACGTGGTGGAAAAAATGCCTCGTGTGAAACTGCCCAACCGCTTTTTCAAAAACACCGGCTCGCTGCGTTTTGAGGAAATTGGCGACCAGGTGAAAGGCAACCTCCCGACCTACTCCAACGGCGCCGCCTGCGCCGATTTTGACAACGACGGCGACCTCGACGTGGTTGTAAACAACCTGGAAGACGAGCCTTTCATCTACAAAAACCTGCAAGCCGAAACACCCCCCTTGAGGGGGGGCAGGGGGGGTGATGGCGACCGCAACTACTTATCAATCAACCTGAAAGGCAGTCCAGCTAACCGGAACGCCATCGGCGCAAAAGCCATCGTCTTCAAAAAAGGGGAGCGGTTGCTGGTGGAAAATTACCCGGTGCGGGGCTTCGAATCGAGCAGCCTCGGCAGCCTGCACCTCGGCGTTGGCGACACGGCGACGGTGGATTCCATCTTGCTCATTTGGCACGACAACACTTTTCAGCGCCTGTCTGCGAGCGGCTTCAACCTTACGATTTCGGTGGAATGGAAACCTGGCTTGCCGCCTTTTGACTATCGCATTTTGCATCGAAAACCAGCGAATCCATTTCAATTTTCCGACGTGACCGGGCAGCTTGGGCTTGCCTTTCGGCACGAAGAAAATGCCTTCATCGAGTTCAATCGGGAGCCGCTGATTCCGCATCAGGTTTCCACCGAAAGCCCTGCGCTGGCAGTCGGCGACGTGAACGGCGACGGGCTGGAGGATGTGTTTTTTGGCTCGTCGCACCGGAAAAAAAGCGCTTTGTTTTTACAGCAGCCCAGAGGGAAATTTTTGGAAAAAACGCCCCCGGCAATCTTGGCGGACAGCCTGTTCGAGGACGTGGACGCCGTTTTTGCAGACCTCGAAAACGACGGCGACCTCGACTTGGTCATTGCCGCAGGCGGCAACGAATACCGGGGTATGGACGAGCCGAAGAAGCAACGTTTTTACCGGAACGATGGCAACGGGAACTTTCAACGGGTTGATTTTCAAGGAATTTACATGACTGCCGCCTGCGTCCTGCCCGCCGATTTCAACGGCGACGGACTGGTGGATTTTTTCTTCGGCGCACGAGCCGAGCCTTGGAATTATGGCATCACGCCCAAGTCTGCCTTGCTGAAAAACAAAGGCAATGGCGAGTTTGAAAACGTGCCGGAGCAAATTGACGGCGGCTTGCAGGAAGCAGGTTTGGTCAAAAACGGCGCATGGTCGGACGTGGACGCCGACGGCGACCCAGACCTCGTCCTTGCCATCGAATGGGAACCGCTGACCATTTTCCTGAACAACGGCGGCAAGTTTGAAAAAACCATCCCTGTCACATCTCTCACTCTCTCAACCTCTCACCCCTCTCACCCTCTAAAAGGATGGTGGAATTTCGTGCTTCCCCACGACTTCGACGGCGACGGCGACGTGGACATTCTGGCGGGCAACTTAGGTGAGAACGCCAAGTTCAAACCCACTGAAAATGAGCCGGTTAAATTGTACGTCAACGATTTCGACGGCAACGGTCAGGTCGAGCAAATACTGAGTTACTGGGTCGGCGGCAAGGAAATTCCGTTTGCCGGCTTCAAGGACATTACCAAGCAATTGCCGCCGCTGAAAAAGCAGTTTTTGTTCGCCAGGGACTTCGCAAAGGCGAGCCTGCCGGAGATTTTTGGTAAGGAAAAATTAGAAAAATCCATCGTTCGGGAAGCCAACGAGTTGCGTAGCATGTACTTTGAAAATACCGGTGGGCTAAAATTTACGGCGCACCCACTTCCCGCCGTCCTGCAATTTTCGCCGCTGGCTGCCGCCCAAATTTCTGACCTCGATGGAGATGGCAAACAAGAGGTGATTTTGGCAGGCAATTTTTTCGATTGCGCTGTGGAAATGGGGCGATACGATGCCAATTTTGGCAACGTGCTGCGCATCGGAAAGGCAGGAAAAATGGAGGTTTTTTCGCTCGGCGATATTCGGCTGAAGGGGCAGGTGCGGCGCATCGAAGCGGTTCGGGCGGGCGGCAAGACGGTTTTTGTTTTTGCGAGAAATGACGAGACGGCGGTGGCGATTGAGCCTGAGCGTTTTCAGCAATAGAACTTTGTTACTTTGCCATCAAATCCAAAGTCATGGGTAATCAAACACAATCCATTTCGGACGAGCTTCGGCAGATGAAAAAAACGCTGGCGAGTAAGTTCCATCCTCGAAAAATCATCTTGTTTGGCAGTTTTGCATACGGGCAACCCGACACTGAAAGCGACCTTGACGTTTGCGTCATTCTTGACTTGGGAGGGAAACGAAAAATTGAGGTCATTCGGGAAATTCGACGGGAATTAGCGGGAATCATAGGCTTGCCACTTGATATTCTGGTGTATGACGAGGAAGAATTTCAAGACAGAGCCAGCCTGAGCAGCACTTTGGAGCATAAAATTTTGAAGCAAGGAATCCAACTTTATGAGCAACCAGGAAGTAGCGAAAGAATGGTTTAAGGTGGCACAAGAAGATTTGTCGTCAGCCGAATTTTTGCGGAACAAAGAGCCGGTTCCGCTTGAAATCATTTGCTACCACTGCCAGCAATCGGCAGAAAAAATGCTGAAAGGTTACCTCGCTTTTCAAGGAGAAGCCATTCGAAAAACACACGATTTGGTGTTGCTGAACAGGATTTGCCAATCATACGACGCTTCCTTTCAAAACATCACAAACGACTGTTTGAACCTGACCGACTATGGTGTGAACGTGCGCTATCCATTCTCTATGGAAATTGAAGAAGCCGACATGGTGGCTGCCATTCAAAGCGCCAGACAAATTGAAAATTTCGTGCTTGAAAATTTAGGTCTTTGAAAATTTCGGCGCTGATTTTCGGCTTTCCAAGAGATGAAGGCGCTGGTTATCATCTATTTATCACTTCAAAATTTCACACTTCTTCAGATGCATTCACTCGAACCAATCATCCACCAAGCCTGGGAAAACCGCTCCCAACTCGAAGAAAAATCCACGCAGGAAGCCATTCGCCACGTCATTTCCTTGCTCGACACCGGCAAAGTTCGTGTCGCAGAACCTGCCCCCGACGGCAGTTGGAAAGTCAACGATTGGGTCAAAAAAGCCGTCATCCTCTACTTTCCTATCCAAAAAATGGAGACCATTGAAGCGCCGCCTTTCGAGTTTCACGACAAAATTCCACTGAAAAAAGACTTTGCCGCACAAGGCGTCCGGGTCGTGCCGCATGCCATCGCTCGCTACGGTTCATTTTTGGAACGAGGCGTCATCCTGATGCCCAGCTACGTGAATATCGGCGCTTACGTGGGCGGCGGAACGATGGTTGACACATGGGCGACGGTCGGCTCGTGCGCACAAATCGGCAGGAACGTTCACCTGAGCGGTGGCGTCGGCATCGGCGGCGTTCTCGAACCGCCGCAAGCAGCGCCGACTATCATCGAAGATGAATGTTTCATCGGCTCCCGGTGCATCGTGGTGGAGGGAGTGCGGGTGGAGCGGGAGGCAGTGCTTGGCGCAAACGTCGTGCTGACGCAATCCACGCATATTATTGACGTAACGGGTTCGGAGCCAGTGATTTACAAAGGAAGAGTGCCTGCCCGGTCGGTTGTAATTCCGGGAACTTATTCGAAGAAATTTCCTGCCGGTGAGTATCAAGTTGCCTGCGCCCTCATCATTGGCAAGCGCACCGAGACGACTGATAAAAAGGTGTCGCTGAATGAGGCGCTGCGGGATTATGGCGTGGCAGTTTGAAGTTCTTTTTGAGACTACCCTATCAAGTTGGTTTAAAGCCATTTGTCAACAGCCTCAACAGTAGCCTGCTCCATCTTTTTCAGCAAATCATCCATGTTTTCAGCAACGACCACCAGGTCGAAATTGGCAGGCTTGATAAATCCTTCCGCCTGCATTTTCTGAAAATGCGCCAGCAAAGGGTCGTAAAAACCGCCCACGTTGAGCAAGCCGACCGGCTTATTGTGCAGGTGCAATTGCTTCCAGGTGAGAATTTCAAAAAACTCATCCAACGTGCCGAAGCCGCCCGGCAGCACGATGACCCCGTCCGACCGCTCCTCCATGATTTGCTTGCGCTGGTGCATGGTTTGAGTCACGACTAACTCGGTCAGCCCGGTGTGGCAGACTTCTTTTTCTTTCAAAAAATCAGGTATCACGCCCAGCACTTCGCCGCCATTTTCCAGCACGGCGTCGGCGAGAACGCCCATCAAACCGATGTTGCCAGCGCCATAAACCAAGCGGATTTGGCGCTGCGCCAGGGTGACGCCCAATTGTCGGGCTACCTCGATGTAAATTGGATTGAAACCTTTGGATGAGCCGCAAAAAACACAGAGAGAATTCATGCCTGTCGGATTTTGCGGCAAGGAAAGAACAATTGGAGAGAGATGATTTTTTCGGAGAAAAAATCATCTCTCTCCGCCTCGATTTACTCGATGACAAGCCTGAGCGTCTCCGCATTTTGGCTCCATTGCAAGCGACAGAAATACACGCCTTTTGGCAAGCCAACATCTTGAAAATCAACCCGCAACGGAAACTCCGGCGCTTCGATTTCCTCGAATAAAACCTTGCTGCCATGCACGTCGAACAGGCTGAATTGCACGGCTGGAGTTTCCCCTTCCACATTCATCCAAAGTGAAAAAACGCCCTGCGCCGGATTGGGAAACAAGCGCCAAGCCGCCGGGTCGTCCAGCTTCACATTGATAATATTGGAGTGGCTGAATTTGCCGTCCACGTCCACCATTTTCAGCCGGTAAAAATTGTCGCCGGGGGTGGGCGATGGGTCAGTAAATTGGTAGTTGCGTTGCCCGTTTTTCGTGCCCAGCGCAGGCACGGTTCCCAAGTCGTGGAAGGCTTTTTCCGTCCCTGATTTTTCCACCACGAAATGACTCACGTCCACTTCGGAGGCAGTCGTCCAGCCAAGTTGCACCTGCCGGTTTTCCTGCCAGCCTCGCCAGCGCACCAGTTCGAGCGGCAGTGGCGCCTGACCTACGCCAACCACCCGGTAAATGATGCCGTCGCCGCTCGGAGGCAAAGTGGCGGCGTACAATTCGCCGTATTCGTCCTCGCCAAAAGTGGAAACGTAGGAAAGAACCAAGGTATCCTGCACGGCAAACATGTCAATTTGTTTAGTCGAGTCCATGTGGATGAGCCAAAAGCGAGGCACGATGTAATCCGCCATCACGTACCAGCCTCGCAAAGCAGGTGAATTGACGCCCCGGTAAACGTAGCCGCCAATGACCGTGAAGCCGCCCGTCAGGCTATCGTGCGGGTACTCGAAAATGGGGAAAGTGTAGATGGAATCAGCGCCGCAGAGCGTGTCCTCAAACACGTGCCTGCCCTCGAAGCAACGCCAGCCATAGTTTTCGCCGCCTGCGTTGGCAGTGGTATCGTAAGCTTGAAAATTCAGCTCCTCCCAGGAGTTTTGACCAACGTCGGCAATCCAGAGGTCGTTGCTGTCGCGGTCGAAGCTGATTCTCCAAGGGTTTCGCAGACCGATTGCCCAGATTTCGTCGAGGGTGTCCACCGGGCTTTGGACGCCAGCGAAAGGATTGTCGAGTGGGATGCTGTAATTGTGGAAGGCATCGGCAGAGTCCACGTTGATGCGCAGAATTTTACCGAGCAAAGTAGTTGGATTTTGCGCCCTGTTTTCAGGGTCGCCCGCATTGCCGCCATCGCCGAGCGGGATGTACAAATAGCCGTCGTCGCCAAACGCCAGGTCGCCGCCGTTGTGGTTGGGATAAGGCTGGTCAATCCTCATCAAGATAAGCTCCGTTGATTGGTCTGCCGAGTCCTTGTTGAGTGATGAGACCGTAAACCGGCTGATGAAAGTATCTCCGAGCGTATCCGTGTAATTCACGTAGAAATAGCCGAGGCTGTCGAACCGGGGGTGAAAAGCAAGCCCCAGCAAGCCTTGCTCCGAGCCTTGAGCCACCTTTTCCGAGATGTCAAAAAACGGCTCGTCTTGCAGCGAGTCGAGGTTTTGGTAGTAAATGCGGATGCGACCGAGCTTTTCCACCACGAACAAGCGATTGGAACTGTCCGCCGGGCTTGCCAAATCAACCGGCTGGTCGGCGGAAAATAGGGAATCGAATTGCAGGGTAGGCACTTCCTGGCTGCAAAGAGTGCCCACGAGGATTGAAAAGCTGAAAAGGAAGGCAGAGAGGAAACGTTTAGCGTCCATAGTCAGCACGTTTTTTTGGGTTTGCTTGCAAAATGGACGCAATGCAAGAAGCAGTTTTTTCGAGTCCTGCCCCGGCAATTTCCCCGTCGCAAAACGCAAACAAATTCCCCGGTGAAAACAAGGAAAGGTGAGCGCAAACGTCTCGGACGGTCAGCAGGGATAAGGGTACAACGGCTTAGGTGAATGCTTGTTTAAGCAGGTGGTTGCTACCTTTGCCTGTCTTGAAATTTTGAGAAACCATCATAGTGTCGGCGTGACTGAC
>CAZHLB010000306.1:0-7929 GCA_964533005.1 uncultured Saprospiraceae bacterium | reverse complement strand
TCGTGCGGCAAATCCGGCAAAAAGTCGGGCGGGAATTCATCCTGATTTACCGCCTTTCGATGCTCGATTTGGTGGACGACGGCAGCTCGTGGGAGGAGGTAGAATTGCTGGCGCAAAAAATCGATGCCGCCGGGGCGACCATCATCAACACTGGCATCGGCTGGCACGAAGCTCGTGTGCCGACCATTGCCACGATGGTTCCGAGGGCAGGTTTTGCCTGGGTCACCAAGCGGCTGATGGGCAAAGTCAACATCCCGCTCATCACCACCAACCGCATCAACATGCCGCAGGTCGCCGAGCAGGTGCTGGCGGAAGGCTGCGCCGACATGGTCAGCATGGCTCGCCCGTTTCTCGCTGACAGTGAGTGGGTTATCAAAGCGAAACAAAACCGGGCGGACGAAATCAACACCTGCATCGCTTGCAATCAGGCTTGCCTCGACCACACTTTCGAGCGGAAAATTGCCAGTTGCCTCGTCAATCCGAGGGCTTGCCACGAGACGGTTTTAAATTATTTGCCGACAAAAAACAGGAAGAAAATCGCCGTCGTCGGAGCGGGCCCCGCAGGGCTTGCTTGCGCAACGATTGCGGCGGGGCGGGGGCACGAGGTGCATCTTTTCGAGGCGAGCGGCGAAATTGGCGGGCAGTTCAACCTGGCAAAACGCATCCCTGGCAAGGAAGAATTTCACGAGACGCTGCGCTATTTCCGCCGCCAAATCGAGCTGACTGGCGTCCGCCTCCATCTGCAAACCCCGGCGACAATTGACCTGCTTGCCGGTGAAAATTTCAACGAAATCATCCTCGCCGCAGGCGTCTCGCCGAGGCAGGCTGGCATTCCCGGCGAAGACCATCCGAAGGTTTTGAGCTACCCGGAAACGCTGCACGGAAAGCCAGTAGGCAAGTCTGTTGCCATTGTCGGTGCTGGCGGCATCGGCTTCGACGTCGCTGAATTTCTGGCGAGCGACCACTTAGAAAATGTCGAGGAGTTCATGCAAGAATGGGGCGTGGATATGAATTATTCGCACCGGGGAGCAATTCAAAAGCCTGCACCTGAGCCACCTGCCCGTGAAATCTGGCTGCTCAAACGCTCGAAAGGCAAACACGGGGCAGGCTTGGGCAAAACCACCGGCTGGATTCATCGCAGCAGCCTGAAAATGAAGCAGGTAAAAATGCTTGCCGAGGTGCAGTACCTGAAAATTGACGACGCCGGGCTGCATATTTTGCACGAAGGGCAAACCAAAATCCTCCCGGTGGACAACGTGGTGATTTGCGCCGGGCAGACGGCGGAAAACGATTTGTACGAACCTTTGAAAAAGCTGGGAGTGCCGGTTCACATCATCGGCGGTGCGAAATTGGCGGTGGAGTTGGATGCGAAACGAGCCATCAAGGAAGGAGCGGAGTTGGCGGCGAGGCTTTGAATTTCAAGCACAATTACCGGCAGTTTTTCGAGCCATCTTTCGCTACATTTGTTTTCCAAAAAAAAAAGTCATGGATATCGTCAAAGACTTCGTCGAGGAAATTATGGCGCAACCCACTGCGCCGACCATCGTCAAGCAAGTGCAAGACCGGCTGGAAGAGGAACGGTTAAAGCGTATTGCTTTTTATGAATTGATTCATGAAGATATCAAAGCTGAGTTCGTCAATGGAGAGGTATTCTACCAATCGCCGGTGGTCAAAATGCACACGGACGGCACGGCAGGGCTGTTCAACTTGCTACACAATTACGTGAATGAGCATGACTTAGGCTTCGTCGGCATCGAAAAAGTAATGATTACCCTTCCTCGCAACGATTACGAGCCTGATATCTGCTTCTTCACAAATGAAAAATCTCAACACTTCACCAAGAAAACCATGCACTATCCGGTGCCCGATTTCGTAGCGGAAGTGCTGTCCAAAAGCAGCAAGCGCATGATTGAGCACGATACCAAAACCAAGTATTTGGATTACGAGCAGCATGGCGTCAGCGAATATTGGATAATTGACCCGGAAGAAGAAACCGTCGAGCAGTTTTTGCTTAGGGACGGCAATTATGAGTTGATTCTCAAAGCTTCGGAAGGCAATATTCGCAGCCATGCGGTCGAAGGTTTTGTCATTCCCATCCGTGCCATTTTTGACAAAAAGGAAAACAGGAAAGCGTTGCGGGCGATACTTGGTTGACGCCCGGGAAACCGCAGCTTGACTTTAAAACTTATCCCAATGAAAAGATTTCTGTTTCCAATTCTGCTTCTCACCTTCCTTTTTTCCGCCTGCGAAAAAGAAAACCTCCCGCCCGCCGACGCCGTCCAGGTCAAATTCATCAACAAAACCGGCGCTGACATTGAAGGCTTGGTCGTCACGCCCGCCAAACCCGGCTTGCTCGAAAAAGGCAAAACCACCGGCGACTATTTCCGCTTTGAAAAGTTGGGTCAGCAATTCGGCTACGCCCTCGTGGATGCAGTCGGGACGATTGATGGGAAGCGTTTTTACACGGCCGCCGCCTGCCAGGGCGAGTGCGGCACGGCGAGCGCACCGGCAGGGGAATGGCTGGAAAACGGGTACTACAAAATCTCCATTCACATCGCCAAGAACGAGCCTAACTCGTTGGAATTCAGGATGCAAGAATGATTACAACGGCGTCACACGAATATTCCGCCACCGCACCTTAATCCCGCCCCCGTCGTGAATTTGCAGCGCAATCTGCCCCGTCGCCTGCCCGATTTTTTCATCCTTCAGGTAAATCATTTCGATGCCGTTCAGCCAGGTCGTCACCTCGTCGCCGGTGCAGAGGATGCGCATCGTGTTCCAGTCATTTTCCTTCAAAACATGGTCGAGCGCAGCGGTGGGTTGGATGAGCCAGCCCCTGCCGTAGCTCTCGTAAATGCCGCCCGTGTGGTTACCCTTCGGAGCAACTTCCGCCTGCCAGCCTGTGATTTTTACACCCTCGATGCTGGAGCGAAAAAAGACGCCGCTGTTGCCGTTGGACTCCTGCTTGAATTCGAGCGTCAGGTCGAAATCTTTGAAAATTTGATTGGTGGCGAGGTAGCCGTATTCTTTGTACTGCCCGCTCTCGCAGACGAGGTCGCCGCTTTCGACGTACCATTTTTCACGACCGTAAATTTTCCAGCCGTCGAGGTTTTTGCCGTTGAAAAGGGAAATGGCGTGGGTGGAGGAGGCTTCTTTTTTGGAAAAAATGGCGCAGCCGGAGAACAGGCTCATGACTAAAAAGAGAAATGAAAATGGTCGCATTGAAACTGATTTGGCTGGGCTTTTTTTTGACACTGATTTTACTGATTTTCACTGAAATAGAACACAGTGAAAATCAGTAAAATCAGTGCAATCAGTGCAATCAGTGTCAAAAAAAAGCCCTCCGCAAGAATAGCGCATTTTCAAAGCATGATTATTCCCGCTTGAAGAAACCTGTTGCCTAAAACGCAAAACGGCGCAACCGAGAGGAAGCGCCGTTTTTGTAAGATTTCATTCGTTTGAAGCCAGGCAGCAATTAACGCTTCCCCGCTTTCAACGACTTCGTAAGCTTCTCGAAAGCAGCCCAGTCGCCTTTAGCAGCAAGAGCGGCTTGCTCTGCCCAGGTACCCGGGTCGTGCATCTGGAATTTCTTCCCGGCAGCGTCGAGGATGCCTTTCAAAGTTGCGGTTTTGGCTTTCGCCAGGTCGGCGAAAGTGACGATGCCAGCGGCATTCAGCAGTTCCACGATTTTGGGCCCGATGCCCTCGATTTTGGCGAGGTCGTCGGCAGCAACCGTTTTGGCGGCAGCTTTCGGAGCGGCGGCAGGCTTGGCAGCAGCCGTTTTTGCGGCAGGCGCAGCTTCTGCGGCAGGTGTGGCAACAGTTTTTGCAGCCACTTTCTTCGGCTCGCCGTTGGTAACGGTCTCCGCTACGAGCGAAAGGACGGAGTTGGCAATGCCATCGAAAGGCGACTGCACGTAGTTGTCTGCTTTCCAGTCGTTCTCCCACAGATGGTTGTCAATCAGGTAGCGGAATTGGTATTCCTTACCTGCTTCGAGTTCCACTTCGGTGGAAAATTCGCCTTTGGCAGCTTTCATGCGGTAGCCGTTCTGCCAGCTCCAGTTGTTGAAGTCGCCTAACACCCGCACGTCGGAGCCGCCACGGACGGCTTCAAACGGCAAGCTGAAGGTGACTTTGCAGACGGGCTTAGCCTTGGAAAATGATTTTTTCAACATGATTGAAAGATTGAGTGGTTTAAAAATGAAAAATGGTAGTCGTGCAATTGTGGTTTGACTTGATTGGAATGTCGGAAAGTTGGTTGGACAGGTTTGGTCGAAGTCTCAGTCAGGTAGCCGGATTTAGCCTTGTTCGCTGCGATTTGAAGACGCAAAGTGGTTCGATTTGAACGGGAGGTTTTGCTTTGACGGGGCAAAGGTGTCGAGAAATATTTTTCCGGCAAAACCTTAGCTATTGATGTTCAGTCAGTTGCGCTGGTGAGATTTGTCAGGGCAGTTGGAGTTTGAGCGGAAATGCAGGCGGTAATTTTGGCGAGGGTGGGTTTTGAGGAAGAAGATTTTCCGGTGGAGAGGGAATGGCAGAAAAAACGCAGGGTTTTTACCTTTGGAAAAATTTGAGGGTTCTTCTCCAATTTTTTTTGCGGAAGAACCATCTGAACCGGCTTTTCAGCAATCACTATGTCGAAACTTGAACACAAGGTGCGGTATTTCTTTCTTGTCGAACAGCTCGACGCCATTGTTGAAAACTGGTCAGAATTGGAGGAACAGCATGGAAAACAAGGTGTGGAAGCAATGGTCAATAGAATTTTGGACAAGATGCTCGTGCATCGAATGTATCTTTAAACTTGAAAAACAACAGCTTCATGGAAAAGCATAAAGAATTCATAGACCGTTATTTCAAAATTGCCAATCCTCGTGAGCGGAAGAAAGTGCTCAAAACCTACATGCTTTCTTTATCTCTCGAAGACCTGGAAGATTTTGTCATTGGCAACATCGAGGTATTGAACCAGGAGGTGCATAAAATGACTCCTTCCGAAAAAGCACAAGCCAGAGCTATTCTGGACAAAGGCATTCGCCTGGCGGAAGGAATGCTTCAAAAGAGTAGAATCCAGCCACAATTAACCTAGCGCAAAATCCGTGTACTGCCTGTATTCCGGGCGCTTCAAGCCCAAAACAATGTCAGAAGCAGGGACGCCCATCTTCATCAATTCAACCTCCAGCGGCTCCTCCGTATCATTCCACTGTATCCATACTTTTCCGTCAATAATATCCAGGTGGCAAAGGCATTGAAAGGTGTAGCCGTTTTCATCCCAACCTTGCATCAATAATTGATAGTGGCGATTTTTCTCGTCCACAATCACCTGAAGGTTCAACGGATTGGTCGTGCCTTTGTAATACTTGCCAATCTCCTCCAGAAGCTGAATAATTATCGCTTCGTAGTGCTTTATCTTATCCATTGCAAAATCGTTTTTGTAAGTGGGTCGAACAATACCAACGGAATTTGGTAGTGCTCGATTGACAAACTTGCTAAAGGGTTTTCCAGGATTTCGGCATGAGTATCCTTCGTGATTGCCACGTAAAGTTTGCGTTCCGGCTCCTGAATTTGCAAGCCCAACAGGTAATCCATGAATTGCCCCAAGGCTTTGTGGTAATCATCCATCACGCTTGCCCCACCAAAAGTCTTGACCTCGACGGCAATTTTTTGATTGTCTCGTTCTGCGGCAATTAGCTTTTCCGCTCCCAAATCAACTGGATAATCTCGCTCCTAGCCTCGGATATTTTTCAAAGTAATTACGTAGGGGTCGTGCGTGACATTCCAGCCATCTTTCACCAATGATTCTTTGACGTGTTCGTGGTATTTGTCTCTTCGTGCCATTTTCGGATAGTTGTTTAGTGAAAAACAAAGCTACGAAAAGACGATTTCACCGTCCCCCTTCCTCCAAAATCGCAAACGTCGTCCGCCTGTTCAACTGATGCTCCTCCTCCGAGCAGCGGGCGCAAAGGCAACTCGCCTTCGGAACGCCTTCGCCAAAACCTTTCGCTGCCAGCCGCTCGACGGAAATGCCCTTCGACACCAAATAATCCACCGCCGACTGCGCCCGCTTCTGGCTCAATTCCTCATTGTAATTATCGTTGCCCCGGCAGTCGGTGTGCGAGGCAAGTTGGATGCGGTAGGCAGGATTCAGTTGCAAATCACGAGCGAGTTTGTCGAGCGTCGGTTGAGCGTCCACCCGGATGTCCCACTTGTCGAAGTCGTAATAAATGTCTTGCAGCACGATTTCTTTGTTGAAGAAAATCTTGTCGAGCACGATTTCCACCTCGAAGGTTTGCACCGGGTTTCTGGGGTCTTTGCCGATGCCTTTTGTTGAAAAATTGGTCTCCCCCGTCAGGTAGCCCGTGTGCGAGGCAACAAATTGATAATCCGTGTTTTCCGCCAGTTCCAGCGTGAAAAAACCGTCCTCGCCGACGGTGAAATTCTTCGCCTCCTTTCCAAAAGTAGCCTTCACCGTTGCAGCGTCGAGCGGTCGCCTGCCGAGCAATTTGCTGCCCGGGTCGGTGGGGTCGGCGTAGATTTTTTCGAGGACGTAGCCATTCAAAATCAGCTTGTAAACGACCTCGACCGGCGGCTCAGGCTCTGGCGGAGGGATGCGTTTTTCAAAACGATAGATGTCATCGTTGCCCGTGCCGCCGGGTCGGTTGGAGGTAAAATAACCCACTTGCAAAACGTCGACCGCCGATTTTTTCCCTTGATAATCAATCACGTAGCCAAAATCATCGCTGCCGGAATTGAGCGGCGGCTTGAGATTTTGTACCGGCATCCATGCACCGTTGGGCATTTTCCAGGTTTTGAAAATGTCGAGACCGCCCAAGCCAGGATGCCAGTCGGAAGCGAAATAGAGCGTGTCGCCGTCGAGGTACGGGAATTTCTCGTTGCCAACCGTATTCACGCTGCGGCTCATCAGTTTGGGTTCCGCCCAACCGTCGCCGGTGCGCTCGCTCGTCCAGAGGTCGTAGCCGCCCCAGCCGTCTTTCGAGAGGCAGGAAAAATAAAGCGACTTGCCATCCGTCGAGAGCGCCGGGTGACCGTAGTTGACGCCGGGCTGGACGAAAGGCAAAACGGCAGGCGCAAGCCAGGTGTCGCCCTGTCGCTTGCTGACCATCAATTTGCAGTGGTAATCCTCCTTTTTGTCGCCAAAGCAGCGGGTAAAATACACCTCGGTGAAGTCCCGGTTGAAGGCAGCCGTGCCTTCATTGTAGGTGGTATTGATTTGATTGTCAAATGGTTGAACGCTCTCCGTCTCGATGTCCGCCAGGAACAAGTCGGCAAAATCATTGCCCGTCCATTTGTATTCGTCGTCCCCGGAGGCGGCGGTGCGGTCGGATGTGAAAACGAGTTGGCGGTTTTGAAAAATCACCGGCGAGTAGTCGGCGTGCTGGCTGTTGAAGTCGGTGGGCGTCACGGTGTAGGCTTTCGATTTTTCCTTGAGCCAGCCCAAAGCCACCTGGCAAGCAGCAATTTCCCGCTTGTATTCGTAGGGGCTGCCGATTTCGATGCCCAGTTCTTTGAAGGCTTTCATGGCATCTTCGTATTGCTGCATGATTTTCAGGGTGTATGCGTATTCCCGCAGGGCATCAACGCCGTAGCCGTTGTCGTAGGCAGATTTGTACCAGGTGGAAGCGTCGCTTGGCTTGTTCAGCATCCGGTAGCTTTCGCCAAGCAGGAAGGCTTTTTTGCCTTTTTCGAGGTTGCTCTTGGCTTTTTTGTGCTCCTTTTGGAGCAGGTCAACGGCGACGGAATATTGCTTGCGGTCGTAGGCAAAGTTGCCGTCCTTGACTTTTTGCGTGTAGGTGCAGGCGGTAGAAATAAGGAGGGCGAGGGAAAAAATGGTGGCGAGAATTTTCATCGAGTCGAGGAATTTGGGACGTTTCACCAACACTTTTTTTTTAAACACATAGTCACATAGTCCACATAG
>CAZHLB010000305.1:1037-7943 GCA_964533005.1 uncultured Saprospiraceae bacterium | reverse complement strand
TCTTGGCCGCCGGGATTGCAGGGTCCTTCCACGTTCGGCTTTCCGCCTTCGACAGGGACAGTAAAAACCAATGAGACATATTCTTGCCCACCATTTGAACTGCTTAGACCGAGCCATTTTCCATCGAAAGAAATTACGTGGTCGTTGTTGTTTTCCCGGACGAAATCCGTGTTCAAAACGGCAGTCTTTCGGGTCGCCAAATCGAGGCGGTAAATCAGTCCATTGCTGTTGTAAATCAGGCTTTTAGCGTCGGTCGTCCAGTTGGGCGCTTGTAGGGAAACTGGCTCGGAATGCACGATTTCCCGCCTGCCATTTTGCACGTCCAGCAACTCGACGTGGCTGCCGAGATAATCCTGGTAAGGCGTGAAACCAGCCTTCGGAGGAATGACGATGCGCACGTTTTCAAAAGCCGCCTGCTCGACCACGTCTTTGTTGTGCGAGCAAACGAACAGCCCGGCATGAAGCTCCTGCGGGAAATCAAAATCCGGCACTTCCACCGTCCAAAACGGGTCGCCAAAGCGGGCAAGCGAGAGGAAAAAGCTCCTGCCCCGGCGCTCCAATTGCAACACGTCCGGCATCTTGACAGGCGATTTTACTTCTTCGATGTTGGCGTTGGCAGTCTTGCGAAATTGAATTGCCGCCAGCCCGTCGCCATGCACGGTTGCGGAAACCATTGCTGCATTCGTGTCGAGGCTGGTGCGAACCATCCAGCCAGTTTTGCGGTGCGGATCAACGCCTGTGCCGACCAACGAGCAGCGGGCTTGCAGCAGGAAATCGCCGTTCAGCTTTTTCCAGAGGAAATGAAATTCATCCTTTTTGAACCAGATGTTGCTGCCGGAGCCGGTGAGCTGGTAGGTTTGGCTGGCTTCGTCGAAGGTGGACGAGCCTGCGTGCAGCACGTTTCCGACGTCGGAACGGTGGTCGAAAATGCCCACTGGGCTTTGAGAAAAAGTAGAAAGTTGATGGATGGCGAAGGCGAGGAGGAAGGCGAGTTTCAATCGTTTCATGGCTATTTTTTTTATGGTGGAAAAATAGCCAGAAATGGCGGGCAAAAAGCTGACAGGTGGAAAATTCTTGGAGTGAAACAACCTTTCCGAAAGTTTGAAACTTTCGGAAAGGTGGGTCGCAGCGAAACGAGGCATTTTCGAGGCGTCACCTTTTTTCAGCCGTCATCACGCCATAAAACCAAAGCCCTCGGTGCAGCGCCTGGCAAATTCGCAGCGACCCCATCTGGTTGTTGTGCTGAACCGCCGACCGCACATGCAGCGCCCGCAAAACGTGCCCCAGCCAAAGCCACCGGCGGCAGTGCCGGTAAATATTTCTGAAAGAAACCCGCACGTATTTCGTGCAATCCCGAATCACGATGTTTTCAAACCCGGCATTTTTTGCATTGAAAAAATGCTCCGCCCCCGTGTCGATGTCAGGCACTGCCCAGCCAGACAAGCCTTTGAGCAAGAATGCCTCATCTGACGAGGGGAGGGGGCGGCGAAATCTCATGCAATCTGCCAGCACGAGCCTGCCACCGGGCTTCAACATCCGGTAGGCTTCCTTGAAAAAATCGGGCTTCCGGTCGGTGTGGCAGACGCTTTCGCAAGCCCAAACCACGTCGAAGCTGGCGTCTGCGAAGCCGCTGTCCAGGTAGTCTTTTTGGAAAAATTGCGCCTGGCTTTCCAAGCCAAATTCCGCTGCTTTTTGCTGACAATCATTGACTTGCGTTGCCACCGGGGTGATGCCGGTCACCTGCGCCTGTCTGTTTTTCACTAGCCAAAAAGCAGCGCCACCTCTGCCGCAACCTGCGTCGAGCACGTGCTCGCCGGGTCGGACGTCAACGGCGTCTGCCATGAAACGGTTGGTGTTGAGGACGGCGGACTTGTGGTTGCTGGCAAATTCATCGTAAAAACCCACGTGCAGCGCCAGGTTTTCCCGGCTGAACCAGGCGACGTTGTAGTCGAAGCGGGTTTCGTCGTAGTATTGAATGACTTGTTCTATGCGAGACATTTTTTGAAGGAAGAAGTAAAAGGTTAGAGAGCAAAATTAGGCAGGCAGTTGATAGTTCAATGTGAATAGGAAGCGTCAGCCTTACTTTCTAATTTTGCCAAATAAGACGAGACAAATACCACGACAATGTCCGGGAAGCCTTGGAAAAAGAAGGCTGGACAATAACCCACGACCCTTACTTCATTAGGTTGGGAAAGCGCAAAGGCTTTATTGACTTGGGCGCTGAAATCATCGGGGCAGAGAAGGGGGCGCAGAAAATCGCTGTTGAAATCAAGAGCTTTTCCGGGCTATCAGATGTGGATGAATTCGAGGATGCGCTCGGTCAATTTTTGCTTTACAAACCTGCATTGATGCTCAAGGAGCCAGACCGCCCTTTGTTTCTTGCAATGCCTCGTGATTTTTACGCCGACCTTTTCGACGACGCTTATTTTCAGCAGATTTTGAAAATCTATGAGGTGAGCGTAGTTGTTTACGAAGTCGAACAAAATACCATCGAGCAATGGATAAAATAGCAACTTACAAAAAAGCAGTCCGCAAGGTCGTGGAGGAAATTGCCGGCATGGTTCCTTCCGATGAAAAAGTGGAAACCCAACTCATCATGGACGACGAGCGGGGACATTATTTGTGTTTTTCAGTGGGCTGGGAAAACGGGGACTATCGAGAGCATAGCCCCTTTCTTCACATCGACGTCAAGCCGGATGGCAAGGTTTGGATTCAGCACGATGGCACGGATTTGAAGGTCGCTTTGCTGTTGGCGGATGAGGGCATTCCTAAAAGCGACATCGTGTTGGGCTTTCGTGCGCCATTCAGACGAAAATATATCCCTCAATTCCAACGGGCTTGATTTCAAAAAAATAAGACGGGCGGGGTTTTCCGCAACCCGCCGCCCTTCTAATTTTTAATCTTTTTTCACCGCCTCCACCCGGCTCACAAACTGCGTCGCCGTTTCCGGCGTCACCGGCTGAATTTCATACTGCGTCCCATCTGGCATTTTCAAAATTTTCTCCTTGTCTTTCATTGCTCCGAGGACTTCCATGAAGCGGGTGTTGTTCGAAACCACGTTCAGGATGCCTTGTTTGTAGCCGAAGAAATAGTACAACTGGCTGGGCGATTTCAGGTACAGGTAAAGCCGGTCATCTTCGTTAGTCGGCATTTTGATTTCGAGGTAGGCTTGGATGGTCGTGTTGAGTGGCTCGCCGTTGATGCTCATCAAGCCGATGCGGGATTTTGTGCTGACAAACGATTGATAGTCAACGTCCCAGGCGAGCGGCACTTTGTCGAAGAGGAAGGTATGGGCGTTGAATTTCTTGGGAATGGTCAGGCTGCCGGTGGCAATGCCTTCGATGGCTTTTCGGATGTCTTCGTTGTCGGGGAACAGTTCGGCGACGGTTTTGCGGTAGAAATTGATGTCCTTGGCATAGACGATAGGGTTGGCGTCGAAGGTGCTGGACTGGAAATCGGTGGCGACGATGTCAAGCAGCTTGTCGGGAAGGATGATTTTGATGCCGAGCATGGCATCCATTTCCACTTTGGAACTCATCGCCGAAGTGCCCAAAACGGTGTCCGTGACCATTTCGCCGAACTCCGTTTTCACCTTGCCTGCCGCTTCCACTTTCACGTTTTTCAGGGCGGAGCCGAGGTTGAATTTGCCCTCCATGTCCATCTTGCCGGACTTGTTGTCCCAAATTAATTGGTTGCCTTTCAGCACGCTGGAGCCGCCTAACACTTTGAGCGAGTCGCCAAAAATGAACTTGTCCGCTTTCTCGTCGAATTGCAAAATACCGGTGATGGGCAAAACGGGACGGTCTTTTCTGAAAAACAGCGGCATCATCACACGAGGATAGGCGGTGGCGGTTTCCTTGCTCAAAAACAAGCCGGTAAAAAGTTGCTCGCCCTCCGGGTTCAGCGGCGTGTCGTAGCGGATGGCAAGGTCGTTTTTGTCGCCTTCGCAACTGATTGAAAACCAATGTTTGGCAGGCAAAGTCTCCGACTGCATTTGGGCGAAGCCGTCGAAACGAAGGTTCGGTTTTTCGGCGCTGAGGCTGATGGTTCCCTGGAAAATCGTCTTGTGGTCAACGTAAAAATTCTGCCGCTCTTTGATGTCGCCCCTTGCCCTGGTGACCGAGCGTTTGGTGGAGTGCAAACCCTCGCCAATCCTCGTTCCAACGATTTCTGCGAACTCGATTTCCTGCTTTTTGTCGCCGATGTTGTACTCGTAAAAACCGCTCGCCCGGTATTCCTTTTTGCCCAAAACCTTGACCCTCGCCCGGTTTATGACGTGGTACTGGTTAATGGTATCAGCCACGATTTTGGCATCGGTCATCTCGGACATGACAGCGCCGGGTTGGATTTCAATTTCGCCTGTTGCCGGGTAAATGAAGGCGTCGGAAGACACGATGTACGGCACGCCGCCGATGCGCAAGACGTTGGTTTTCAAGTCGTACAAAGCGGATTTACCCTGAAATCGCAAGCTGTCCTGGTCGCCGTGAACGGAGAGAAAGCTGCCGAGTTTTCCTTCAAAAACCTTGAAAGTCACTGTTTCCTCCTTCATGTCCCAGTCAAATTCGTTGAACGAAGTTTCGTACTGATTGTACGGCAGCGAGGTGACGAGGAACTCTGCGTTGGCTTTGAACCTGCCCATTTGCTCGTCGAAATCCACCTTGCCGTTCAGGTTGGAAGTCGAAACGGCGATGGCGTCGGTGGTATTGAAAGCCTTGATTCTCAGGTCGGTCGTGTCGCATTGGGCGGAAAATGCGCCGAAACTGAACAGGTTGGAATTCATGCTCGCCTTGTCCCAATCGAACAAACCTTTGGCTTTCAGACCGCCGGGCGTCAAAATCAAAGTGCCTTTCAAATTGTGCCTGCCCGCTTTGAAAAGCTCGAACGGCGCTTCTCTCGAGCTGATGTACATGCTGTCTTTGTAGGGTCGCCAGTCAATGGTCACGTCGAAGCCACGCACCTGCGGCACTTCGATGGCGCTCTTTCTATCTTCCTCCAAATCAAAGCGTTCGGCGCTGCCGGTGAGCTGGTTGGGCTTGAAAATCAAGTCTTCCGAGTCAATTTTAGCGCCGAGGTAATTCAAAGTTCCTTGTCCCAGGAAGCCCCGGTTGCTCAAGTCGAGAACGCCTTTGTAGTTGCCTTTTCCCTGGTAGTTGGGGTAGCCTTCGGGCGGCGTTTTGGTCACGAAACCAAGCGAGGTATCAGGCTGGACGACCAGCGTTTCCTTAAAAACCGGGAAAATTTCAGCCGAAAAAAGGCTGCCCTTGAAGTGAATATCAGCCGAAGTAAACTTGTCGAGGCTGGGAAAACTGAACGGTTCGAGTTTGAAAAAAAACGAGTCTCTCGTGTACGCCCCTCCCTGGATGAATTTTGCATCGTAAAAAACGAAGGAGTTCTGCTTGCTTTCGAGCCGGGGGAACATGGCGATATTTTCCCTGCCGGATTTGTTGCCCGGCGCATCGATGAGCAGCACCCCGCTGAGATGCTCGATGCGGGAGCCGATGGAAAAAGCGACCGGCTTGTTTTTCTTTTTCTCTTCGCCAGAGGAAAGCGAGCCGGTAGCCGTGCGATTCCGATGCACTTCCATCGCAACTGCGGCGGAGCTCATCCAATCCTCCATAGAAGTATTGGTTTGATTTTGCTCCTCGCCGGTGGGCAGGAACAGGTCGAAGTAACGTACCGAGTCCAGCTTGATGTGAAACTTGTCGTATTCGAAGTGAAAATCCTTCCCGATGAAGGTTGAAAAACCAGCGAATAACTTCCCATCAAAATCCATGTCCCGGTTGTCTTTCATTTTCACTGCTTCGCCGTAAGGTTTGATGCCGACGGCTTGCGGGTAGCTCAGCTTGATGTTTTGCACGCCGTTGATGGCAATCGTCTTGTCTTTCAAGTTGAAAACAGCGTTGGTTTGGGTGGTTTCCGACTTGACTTGCAGGGCGTCGAAGTCCGATTTTTTCTCGCTGGCGTTGGCGTAGTGGAAGATTTTATCCTTCAATTCCACCTTCTGCTCGTCGGCGTCGTAGTTGATGAAGCCTTTGGAAACCAGGTCGTAAAGCAGCGAGGTGATATTTTCAACGGAGAACTTTGGGTTCAGCTTTCTCGCCAGCGATTCGGCGTCAATGACCCGTTCACCAGTCTCGTCGAAAGCCTCTTTCATCAAAGCGATGGGGTTGGCATCGGCGATATTTTGGATTCGGTTGATTTCGCTTGGGTGGAAATAATAGAGCGACTCGAAGGTGCTGGGCGACACGGTTTTGGTGAAACCAAGGCTTCGCCGGTCAATGTAAATGCTGTCTTTTTCGAGCATGAAGTCCAGCTTTTCGGCATCCATGTTCACTTGGTGCATGGAGTTGAAAAACGGGTTCCGGTCGCTTCCCCTTTTCCCCCTGGAAAGCTGCAATTCACGGGTAGGAATTTCAAAACGGAAGTTGACGGAGGGGTGAAAAATCGAGTCTTTTTCAAAGTAAACAGTGCTTTCCACGCTCTCTCCGACGATGCGCTCCTCTCGTTTGATGATGAAAAGCTCGGCACTGCCTTTATAGACCAATTCCTTTTTTTCGTTGAAAAGCGTGATGACCGCCGGGTTCTTTTTCAAGCCGAAGCCATGAACGGTCGTGCCTTCGAGCCGGAAGCCGCCAGTGTAGCCGATGCCCTTGCCAAAGTTTTTGATTTCAAGCACACTCTCCTTGGACTCAAAGCGAGGGTAAGAGCCTTCCGTTGCTGCATTTTGAGAGACGAGCTTGTCGCTGAATTTGCCTTCGACCGTCTTGCTGCCAAAATAAAGCGGGTAGTGCAGGCGGACGCTGTCCGCTTCGTAAAGGCTTTTTTTCACCTCCAACTCGTAATTGCCCAAGTCAACGAAGACCTCCTTTCCCAAGCGATCCCTGTCTTATATCAGAAAATCAAAAC
>CAZHLB010000305.1:0-1027 GCA_964533005.1 uncultured Saprospiraceae bacterium | reverse complement strand
TCCCAAGTGACAATGCCGCCTGTGCCCCGCCAGATTTCTTCGACCGGAAAAAACTCGCCTTTGGTTGATTTTATCACGATGCTATCCCTGCCCCGATTGGCAATCAGGTCGAGTTTTTCAAACTTGACAATGGGTTTTTTATCCTTGAAAGCGAACTCGAAACGAGGCGCATTTGCCAGCCAGGTCGTGCCCAAATCGGAGGAGCGGAGAGCATTGCTGTTGAAAAATTCGTAGCTGAATTCGAGAAAAACCTCGTACGGTTTGAGCCGCCGGTTTTCAATGTTGGAGAGCAGACTGTCGAGGATAGTGTGCCATTCTTTGAAGCGAGCTTCTGCCAATTCCGGGGTCTTTTTCACTACCGTCAATGCCTTGAGATAGGCAGTAAAATAAGGGTTGGCGGTCATGCGCTCCTGCAACATCCGCTCGCTGGTCTGTCGGATGCGGGCGGTTTCTTCCGGCAAAAAAACGCCGCTCTTGAAAACGTCTTCAAACGTCTTGAACTCCTGCGCAACGGCGGTGCTTTTGCTGGCGGTGACGTAGTCCTGGAGCTGCTTGATGAACTCGTTTGGGTTTTCGGAAAACTTGGATTCGCCTTGCGCCGACAGCAGCGTTGCGAAGCAGAAAGTGGTGAGAAACAGGCTGATGTATTTCATTGCTTGAAAAATCAATTGAAGGGGAGGGGTGTCTTGAAAAAGCTGGAAAGTCTCGCTTCAAAGAGCCGACAAATAACTGCAAGTTGCCTTTCAAATTACCTGCCGCCTTGATTTTAGGGAGCAAACTGGCAAAAAGCTGACAGGTGGAATTCGGATGTTGCCGGTGAAAAACTCGATGAACCGGCGTGAGGCATCCTCACCCGCGTCAGCGACGAGCGCAGGGACGATCGGCGTCTTGCCTTCAAGCGAGAATTCTCGATGCTGACCAAGGATGATTTCTTGCGCCGTACGTGCAGGCCTCCTTGCCGATCTAGCAGGACCCCCTACCGGGGAACATAACGTCCTTTATGTTCCCCGGTCAAGAGGCGGTAGGC
>CAZHLB010000304.1:5881-7951 GCA_964533005.1 uncultured Saprospiraceae bacterium | reverse complement strand
TCCGCGTCAATCCGCCCAATCCGTGTCATCCGCGTTCCCATCCTCCTCGCGTCTCTTAAGTTGACGACATTAGGCTGCCAGCCATGCCAGCACTTTACTCAGGAAAAAACGTTGATTTTCAATGTATTCCGAAACAAAGACACCTTTTTTTATTTCCTGGCTCCGGTCGCACCTGGTCTCGATAACTGCCACCGGGGTTGATTTTTTTACCACCATTTTCCTGACCGAAGTACTTCGGGTTTGGTACGTCGCTTCCAATGTCACTGGCGCTATGGCAGGCGGCGTCGTGAGTTTTTGCCTCTGCCGGGTTTGGGTTTTTAAAGCACGGCATCGGAAATGGCACGAGCAAGCGCCACGCTATGTTCTTGCAATTTGCCTGAGCATTTGCCTGAACACTGCCGGGGTTTGGTTTTTGACGGAGGCATTTCACTGGCAGTACATTTTATCGAAAACGTTGACGGCAGGAGTGGTGGGCGTGACAGTTAACTTTTTGATGTTCAGGTATTTTGTGTTCAAGTAGGTTCAAATCAGGCATGACTTGCGGTAACGCCCATAAAATGAGCTTGCGGTTTTCATTCAATCCGACTTTCCGAAAGTTGCATTGAATGAAAACTGCAAGCTCGTTGCGCTAAATAATTTCAATGCCCATGTCCTTCTTCCCCCTCGCTCGCCGACTTTGCCGCAGATAGCAGGTAAAATGTTCCTTTCGTCACCACCAAATTATTGGCAACGTCGAAATCTTCCGGCAACATCACCTCCACAAAAGCTCCGTCCGTCACGCCTTTTTTTACTTCCACCATGCGGAAATGATGCCCGGCTTCCGGCTCGGCTTCGCCTTCATGCGCCTCTTTTTCGGCTGCTTTTTCCTCGTGTTTTTCGCCTTCCGTTTCGGCGGCGGTTTCGACGACAAAAATGAAGTCCTTGCCTTCGTTGCTGACGATGGCGGCTTCCGGCAGCGATGGAACTGGGCTTGCGCCTGTTTCGACCACCGCTTTGAAATACATGCCGGGCAGTAGTTCCGTGTCTTCCCGGTCGAGGTGGCAATGCACCCGGATGCTGCGGTCTTCGCTGATTTCCCGACCGAAAAGGAAAACCGTAGCGGTGCGTTCTCGGCTCTCGTTGGCGAGGGTGAAGCGCACTTTCTGCCCGATTTTCAGTTTGGGAATGTCTTTTTCAAAAACTGTCAGCTCGGCGTGGAGGTGCTTCGTATCGGCGATTTGAAACAGCACGTCGGTGTTGCTCACGTACTTGCCAGCGTTCACGTTGACCTGCATCACGTAGCCGTCGGTGGGGGAAAAAAGGCTGATTTCACTTTGAAAATTATCGGGTCGCAGCCGGTCGGGATTGATGCCGAGCAGTCGAAGTTGCGCCCCCTGCCCGCCGAGCCTCGCTTCCAAACCTGCGATGTTGGATTTCATGCTGTTGAATTCGGCTTTGGCGGATTGCAGGGTCTTGCCTGCGTTGATGTTTTCCTTCGCCAGTTCTTCCTGTCTTTTGTATTCGGCTTCGAGAAATTCCAGGCGGCTGCGGTCGGCTTCGAGTTGGTGCTTAGTTTCCAGGTATTCTTGTTGCCATTGAATGAATTCAGGGTTGCGCAGCACGGCAAGCACCTGCCCTTTGCGCACCCTGCTTCCTTGCAGCAAGTCCGAGCTTTTCAGAAAACCTGCCGCCGGTGCGCTGATGCTAACGAGGTTTTGCGGCGGCACGTCGAGCACGCCGTTGACGTGGACGACACCGGTGAGGTTGCGGGTTTCTGCTTTGCCGGTTTCGATGCCTGCGATTTTGTATTGGTCGGAGGTGAGGGCTACTTCCATTGGCTCGCCTTCGGCGTGTTCGTGGGCTTCGGCGGCTTCGCCTTCCGCCGAATGGTCGTGCGGGTCGCCGCAGGCGGCGAACAGGATGGGAAGCATGAAAAGGAGAATGGTCAGGATATGATTTTTGAAAAATTGCATGGTTGTATTTTTTTGAGCTGGCACGGCGCAGTCACCCCCCTGCCCCCCTCAAGGGGGGTTGAAGTCGTAGAAGCGTTTTGTGTGGGGCAGGTTTTTGACAATGGCATGGAGTGGAGTG
>CAZHLB010000304.1:0-5871 GCA_964533005.1 uncultured Saprospiraceae bacterium | reverse complement strand
ATTTCGTTGGACACACACCCTTTTTGCGGGGGGCAGGGGGGGTGACTGCGCCATGCCAGCTTATTTCCCCGTCAAAAACTCTATAGCGATGACCGCCTCGTTGAACCTGTCGAGCGCATCGAGCCAGTCCAACCGGATTTCGTTGGCACGGGAAATCGCCTGCACGTATTCCACGTAATCCACCTCGCCCGCCCGAAACGCTTTCTGCCCATTGTTCAACAGCAAATCCGCAGCTGGCAGGGCGCTTTGCTCGAAGTATTCGAGCGCCGTGCGCTGCTTTTCATACTCCTGCAAAGCCTGTCGGAATTGCCCTTCCAATTGCCGGGATTGATAATCAGCGCTGGCTTCAGCCACTTGCCTTTCAAGCTGCGCCGCTTCGATGCGGGCTTTTTGCGCCTTGCCAAAAATGGGAACTGCGACACCTGCCTGCACTACGTGAAAACGGTCGGCAGCGGAATAGCTTGGGTCGGCATTTTCTTCCGGCGTGACGAGCGATTGATTGACGTAGCCGATGCTGAAATCGGGCGCACGGCGGGCTTTTTCGACCGCCACATTTGCTTCGCTGAGGGCTATTTGTTGCTGAAAAAATGCCAAAGCCGGGTTACCGGAAACGTCGCCGCCGATTTGGAGTGAACGTTTTTCTAAACTTGTTTCGGCAGGAATGCCGACAGGCTCGGCAGCAGCAAGCAAGGTTTGCAGGCGAATTTGGGCGATTTGAATGTCCGCCCGCACCTGCGCCAGTTGGTTGCGCACCTCGCCCGATTGACTGATGGCGGTGGCTCTTTCGAGGCTGCCCGTTTCACCGACTCGCAAGCGCACTTCCGCCGCCCGCACGAAATCTGCCAGCAGGGTATCCTGGCTTTCGAGCAAGCGTTGTTTTTCCAGCAAAAACGCCAATTCGTACCAAACGGAGCGCACCTCGAACACCAACTCGTTTTCCGAAACTGCCAGTGAAAGCTCGGCGCTGCGGATGTTGGCGCCGGCGAGGGCACGACCGGCTTTGCGGTTGCGGGGGTTGGGAATTTCCTGCCGGATGCCGATGCTGTTGTCGAATTTGTTCGAGTTGTACTGCCCAAGCTCGAAGTCGAAGCTCGTTTTCGGCACATCATAAGCCGCTCGCCGCAGGGTTCGCTGCGCCTGGATTTGGTACGTTCCGGCTTTGATTTGCAGGTTGTTGGCTTTGGCTTGGGCGATGGCTTGCTCCAGCGTCAAAGTGTCGCCAAACTCCAGTTTGGCGATGGGCTTCCATGCGGCGACCACCACCGCCGAACTGGAGTTCGGCGGCACTGTTGCCCGCGCATTTTTTGGCAAAATCAAAACTGCCAGCACCAGCAAAACCGCACTTCCCGCCTCCGGGCTTATTTTTTTCCCAAACCACTTTTCAAACCAGCCATACAAAACCGGCAGCACGAGCAGCGTGAGCAGCGTCGCAGAAATCAAACCGCCGATGACCACTGTCGCCAGCGGGCGCTGCACTTCCGCCCCGTCGCCGGTGGAAATTGCCATTGGCAGGAAGCCGAACGATGCCACCGCCGCCGTCATCAGCACCGGGCGCAGGCGGGTGTACGTGCCTTGCCGCACCCGCTCGACAACCTCCTGCACCCCGTCTTTTTTGAGTTGGTTGAAAACGCTGATGAGAACGATGCCATTCAAAACCGCCACGCC
Organism: uncultured Saprospiraceae bacterium; assembly: GCA_964533005.1. Taxonomy (GTDB): domain Bacteria; phylum Bacteroidota; class Bacteroidia; order Chitinophagales; family Saprospiraceae; genus UBA6168. The sequence continues at coordinate 4,206 of CAZHLB010000304.1, read as the reverse complement.
GAACAGGGCGATAAAACCCACGCCCGCCGAAATGCTGAACGGCATCCCCCGAAGCATCAGCGCCGCCACGCCGCCGATGGCGGCAAGCGGTACGGCGGTGAAAATCAACACGGCTTGGCTTACCGAGCGGAAGGCAAAAAACAGCAAGGCAAAAATGAGCGCCAGCGCCGCAGGCACGGCAAGAGAAAGGCGCTCTTTGGCTTCCCGCAGGTTTTGAAACTGCCCGCCGAAGGTGTAGAAATAGCCGGTCGGGAGCTTCAGCTTTTCCTGCAAAATGCCTTCGATTTCCTCCACGACGCTTTCCACGTCCCGCCCCCGCACGTTGAAGCCGACGAAAATGCGGCGCTGACCGCTCTCCCGGCTCACTTGCGCCGGGGCGTCTTTGTATTCAATCGTAGCGATTTGGTTGAGCGGAACCCTGCCGCCTGTCGGCGTGGAAACGTAGAGGTTTTCGAGGTTGGAGACATCTTGCCGCAGGCTTCGTTCGAGGCGCACCACCAGGTCGAAGCGTTTTTCGCCCTCGAAAACCACCCCGGCAACGTTTCCGGCGTAGGCGGTGCGGACGATGATGTTCACGTCGCTGACGTTCAGCCCGAATTGCGCCAGGCGGTCTCGGTCGTAGGTGACCTGGATTTGCGGCAAGCCACGCACTTTTTCAGTGGTCGGCTCGGTAACGCCTTTCACCGGGGCTATCAGTTTGGCAACTTTTGCTGCCTCGTCTGCCAGCACGTCGAGGTCGTCGCCGAAGATTTTGATGGCAACGTCCTGCCGGATGCCTGTCATCAATTCATTGAAGCGCATCTGCATCGGCTGCGTCATTTCGATGTTCACGCCGGGCAGGGCGGATAGGGCTTTCTCCATTGCCTCCTGCATTTTTTCCCGGTCGCAAACTTCTTCTCGCCAGGTTTTTTTGGGCTGCATCGCCACCATGATGTCCGCCCGTTCGACGGGCATCGGGTCGGTAGGAATTTCGGCGCTGCCGATGCGGCTGACGACTTGTTTCACTTCGGGGAAGTTTTTCAGCAAAATCTCCTCTGCCTTCGTGGTGCTTTCCACCATTTGCGTCAGCGAAGTGCCTTGCATCATGCTGAATTCCACCGTCAGGTCGCCTTCTTCGAGGGTCGGGATGAACTCGCCGCCCAGCCTCGTGAAGCCCCAAACTGCCAGCCCAAACAGCACGACGGCGATGCCGGAGGTGAGTTTTTTCCAGTGCAAAACGCCTTCCAACGCAGGCGAATAGAGCTTGTGAAAGAATGCCATGAGGCGGTCGCTGACGTTGGTTTTGTGCTCGGTTTTTTTGCTCAAAAAGAGAGCGGATGCCATCGGAACCCAAGTTAGAGAAAGTAGAAAAGCGCCCAAAATGGCAAAGGCGACCGTCTGCGCCATCGGGCGAAACATCTTGCCTTCGATGCCCACGAGCGAGAGGATTGGCAGATAGACAATGAGAATAATGAGTTGCCCGAAAGCGGCGGAATTCATCATGCGGGAGGCGGAATGCTGCACCTCGCTGTCCATTTGGGCTTGCGTCAAATGCGTGGCGTCGCCGTAGCGGTGACGTTGGTAAAAGATGCGATGCACCACGCTTTCCACGATGATGACCGCCCCGTCCACGATGAGTCCGAAGTCAATTGCGCCCAGCGACATCAGGTTGCCCGACACGCCGAACAGCCGCATCATGCCGAAGGCAAAAAGCATCGCCAGCGGAATGACCGACGCCACGACCAAGCCCGCCCGCCAATTGCCGAGCATCAGCACCAGCACGAAAACGACAATCAAACCGCCTTCGAGAAGGTTCTTTTCCACCGTGCCGATGGTGCGCCCGACCAGTTCGGTGCGGTCAATGAACGGCTCGATGACGACGCCTTCGGGCAGCGATTTTTGCACTTGCCCGATGCGCTCTTTTACCCGCTTGCTGACTTCCACGAAGTTGTCGCCTTTGAGCATCAGGGTGATGCCTGCCACCACTTCGCCCTCGCCGTTGCGGGTGACAGCGCCGAGCCGGTTGACGCTTCCGAACTGCACCGTGCCGACGTCCCGCACCAGCACGGGGATGCCGTTGCGGGTGGTGACGACGATTTTTTGGATGTCCTCCAAAGTTTGCACCAGCCCGATGCCCCGGATGTAGTAGAGGTTGCTGCCTTTTTCGATGTACGAGCCGCCGGTGTTCTCGTTGTTGTGCTCCAATGCCTCGAACACGTCGTTCATCGTCAGGTCGAGGGCGTTGAGTTTGTCGGGGTCAACGGCGATTTCGTATTGCTTGACGAAGCCGCCCCATCCGCTCACTTCCGCCACGCCGGGCGTGCCTTCGAGTTGTCGTTTCACCACCCAATCCTGCAAAGTGCGCAGGTCGGTGGCGGTGAATTTGTCCTCGAAGCCGGGTTTGGCGTGTAGGGTGTAGTGGTAAATTTCGCCCAAACCGGTGGTGATGGGCGCCATGAACGGCTCCGCCAAACCATCGGGAATTTCGCCTTCGGCTTCTTTTAGGCGCTCGCCGACCATTTGCCTCGCCCAATAAATGTCCTTGTCGTCGTGAAAAACGATGGTAATGACCGACAGCCCGGAACGGCTGATGCTGCGGCGCTCGGTCACGTCGGGGATGTTCGCCAGCGCCCGCTCGATGGGTGCGGTGATGAACGCTTCGACTTCCTGCGCTCCGAGCGTAGGTGCTTGCGTGATGACCTGCACCTGGTTGTTGGTGATGTCGGGCACGGCATCGAGGGGCAGGCGGAGGAAGGAGACGATGCCCCAGATGGCAAGGGCGAGCGTGAACAGCCCGACCATCAGCTTATTGTGGATGGAGAAATGGATGATTTTGTCCAGCATAGACTTTGGGTTTGAAAAATGAAAAAATGGAATTGCCCGTCACCTGGCTTGCGCCAAATGCCGGAAAACCTGCCAGGTGGCAAGGGTGATTTTTAACCCAAAAAGTCTATCGGAGGACGGAAAAGCGCCGAGAGATGCCCGGCGGAAAAGCGGGATTGGTAAAAAAATTCAAAATGCCTGGCTTCGGGGGCAGGCTGCTTTAATTGCAAGGGCGCAATTTTTTCGTTGAGCGTGATGCAGCCGCAACAAGCGCAGGTGCAAAACGGGGAGCATAAATCGTTGCAATGCTCGTGCGTGGGGCAATTGTGGCTTGCTGATAAAACAACTGTTTTGCCTCCGCCTGAAATGACTGCATGCCCGTGCTCGCCGTCGCTGCACGGGAGGCAGGACAGGGCGAACAGATACAAGCTGAAAATGCGGAGGAACTGTTTCACGTTGCGAAGGTAACGAATAATCACCCCTCACACCTACTGCTTCTTCACCACGAAAAACAGCGTATCGCTCGCCGCCCCCGTCAGAATCCCAAGCCCATTCTCCACGTTGCCGGGCGGTTCGGTGATGGACAGCGAAGAACTGGCAGACACGTTGTACAAAGCCGCATATTCGGGATTCACCCGGAAAACAATCACCCGGTGCTTGCCAAATTGCCAGATTTCCCGCTGGGGGTCTATGTTGTAAAAATCCGTCGCCTGCGGCTCGCTGATGAAGCGGAAATTGCGAAACAGGCTGTCTTGCCCGGCAAAAAATTCATTGATGTATTCGGGGTCGTCTTCTAAGTTCTGCACGACGACGTAGTAATAATCGCCTTCGGAATTGTCCCAGGTCGCCTCGATGGGTTCGGGCATCGTGCCGCCGCCGATGGGCGGAAAAGTGCCTGCCTCGATTTTTTCCATTTCGATGAGCGTGTCGGAAAGCGCTGCTTCCCGCTTTTCCGGGACGAAAGTTTGAGCGGAAACGGCTTTCCCGTTGTGCTCGAATTGGAGCAGGTAGTTTTTTCCACTTTCAATTATTAAGTCGGGATTGCGGTAATAACCTGCCCCGGCGGGCGTCAGCGTGAACGTTGTGGCGCCATCGCTCAAAGTGACAACGAGGTCGTCGAGCGTGACCGCCACGGTGTCTTCGCTGCCGTAGGAAATGGATTGCACGATGCGGATGCTGTCGCAAGGCTGCCCGGCAAAAAGGTAGCCGGTCACGACGGCGGTTTTGGTTTCCGTCGTGCCGATGGTTTCCGGCTCGCAGGCGACGAGGAGCAGGAGGATAGAAAAGAAGAAAGCGGTTGCTGTTTTCATGTTTTGAAATATTGATTGATGCCCAACTTTTGATTTCCTACAGAATAACCAGAAACGCTTGCCGTCCCTACTATCTGCAAGTCTGCAAGCCGCT
>CAZHLB010000303.1:0-7961 GCA_964533005.1 uncultured Saprospiraceae bacterium | reverse complement strand
CTTGCAGTCTTTCAATAAAACGCAATGTCAAAACTTCTCTTCTGGCTACTGCCGCTCCTGTTTTTCACCTCGCAAAAAGCACCGCCAGACATGAAAGATGAAGCCTTCCAGCAACTCCTCACAGACTTTGACCAAGGCTACGAAGACCTTGATATTCCTGAACCAAGATTCGCCTACCGGGAAGAAATTCAAGCCATTCCCGACCTGGCACACATCGAGCGTCAGGCAGCTTTTTTTGAAAAAATGCAGGCGCAACTTGCCAGCATCGAGCGGGAAAAACTCGCCGCTGCCGATCGCCTGCATTTCGACCATCTCGACTACGAAATCCGCCTGAACCAGGAGCGGCTGGCGCTGCAAAAAGCTTGGCGCAAAGCGCCGCTTGCCGCCGTGCCGGACAATGGCTTGAGCCAGATGCCGAAGGGCTGGTATCAGTACCGCATTCATTTTTACACCAGCGTTGACATTTCGCCGGAGGCGCTTTTTCAATTTGGCGAGCAAGAAGTAGCTCGTGTGAAAGCGGAAATCAAGCGCCTGCAAGCCCAGCTTGGCTACGCCAACGACAGCGCCAGTTTTTATCGTCACCTGCAATCGGACGAGTTTTACATCACCGATAAAGCCGAAGTTTTGCGCCGCTACGAAGAAATAAAAACGGTCGCCTACGCCAACGCCGGCAAGCTTTTTAAGGACACCGACATCGCCGACATCGCTTTCATGGAGTGGGCGAATGCAGACCGCTTCACCCCGCCGGGGCGCTACGAACCGGTGGACAACAATCCCAACGGCGTCGCCGTGTTTCACTTCAATTTTTTTGGCAACCGCCACAACAGCAGGGTGATGGATTGGATGTTCATCCACGAAGTCGTGCCGGGTCATCATTATCAGTGGGACATGTTCACCCGCCTGCCCGAACAGCCTGATTTCAAGCGCCATTTTTCCTATCCCGGCAATTTCGAAGGCTGGGCGGCTTACGTGGAATACCTCGGAAAAGACATAGGATTGTACCGGGACGCCTACGCCGAACTCGGCAAGTGGGAGTGGGATTTGGTGCGCTCGACCCGCATTTTGATTGACGTTGGCGTCCATCATTTCGGCTGGACGAAGGACGAGGCGCTTGCCTGCTGGAAAAAACACGTTGCCGGTCAGGACGAAATCGCCGAGCGGGAGGTGGTGCGCTGCACGAATTGGCCCGCCCAGGCTTTGAGCTACAAAGTCGGCGCTTGGCGCATCGAGCAAATGGCGGAGTGGTTGAAAAAGGAAAACCCGGCGGCGTTTTCGCTGCCTGCGTTTCACCGGGCGTATTTGATGACGGGGCAAGCGCCGATGGAGGTGGTGGAGAAGAATATCGAACTGTTCCTGTCAGAGTGAGTTTGAAAAGGAAAACGGAAAGCCTAACTTCGTCAAAAATTTAGCAATGGAAGTTTTGCAAAAAAAGCTGACGTACAAAGAATTCCGTGAAATGGAATTCGATGACAACGACCCGTTCGAGTATGAACTCATAAATGGAGAACTCGTGCAAAAACAATCACCAACTTTCGACCACCAGCTCATTTCAACAAATATTGAAGAGCTATTACGAGAATATGGAAAAAAAACAAACTCAGGCATCATGCTTCATGCCCCGCTTGACGTGGTGCTCGATAATGGCAATGCCTACCATCCCGACGTTTTTTTCATTAAAAAAGACAGGTATCACATTTTTGACAAGGTCGAGCGTATCATCATGGGCGCACCTGACCTGGTGGTGGAAATCCTCTCGAAAGGCACCGGCATCTACGACAAAGGCATCAAAAAAGACATCTACGAAATGTATGGCGTCCGGGAATATTGGCTGGTTGACCCATCGAATAAGTCCATTGAAATCTATGCTTTCGACAACCAGCGTTTTAAGCTAAAGCAATACGCAATTGAAAACGGGGTGCTGAAATCCATCATTTTGGAGGGGCTGGAGTTCAATGTGGAGGACATTTTTCAGGCTGATTTTTTAGCCTAACTTTCTCAAAATCAACTCATTCGTAGCCTTCGGCTCGGCTTTCCCTTTTGACGCTCGCATCACTTCTCCGACAAAAAAGCCGAGCAACCCTTTCTTCCCCTTCCGATATTCGGCGACCTTTTCAGGAAACTTCGCCAGCGCCTCATCCACGATTTTTTCCAGAAAATCCACGTCGGCAGATTGCAGCAAACCGAGCGACTGCGCTAATTCGAGCGGCGGCAGGTGCGGCTGTTTGACCATTTCGGGAAACAATCGCTGGTTGGCAATCGAGGCGCTAACTTTTTCGCTTTCAATCAATTGAACAAACTCTGCCAACCGCACGATGGGCACGGGGAATTGCTCCAGCGCCTGATTTTCTTCCTGCAAAAAGGGCAAGATTTTGTTGACGACGAGGTTGGCGGCGGCTTTGAAAAGGGGTTGCTGGGCGTCAGTGCGGTCAGCACTTAAAGTGCTGACCGCACTTAGGTTTTGCGCCAAATCCATGAAAAACAGGGCAGTAGATTTTTCTGCCGTCAGCAATTCTGCATCGTATTCCGAAAGCTGGAACTCCCCGGTAAATTTTTCAAAAAGCGCATCCGGCAAGGCAGGCAAACTCGCCTGAATTTCATCCACAAAAGCCTGCGTTAGCACGACCGGAGGCAAGTCGGGGTCGGGGAAATAGCGGTAGTCGTGGGCGCTTTCCTTGTCCCGCATTGGCGAGGTGACGCCGGTGGCGGGGTTGAAATTCAAGGTCTCCCGCACGATTTTTTCGCCCTTTTCGAGCAGTTCGATTTGCCGCCGGGTCTCGTAGGCAATGGCTTGGCGAGCGAAGCGCATAGAGTTCACGTTTTTGATTTCGCACCGCTCGCCGAGGGCGGTCTCGCCCTTTTTTCGCACCGAAACATTCACGTCGCAGCGCATCGAGCCTTCCTGCATGTTGCCGTCGGAAATGCCGAGGTAGCGGGCGAGTTGGCGCATCGCAGTCATCAAAGCGTCCACCTCTTCGCCGGAGCGGAGGTCGGGTTCGGTGACGATTTCGAGCAGCGGCACACCTGCCCGGTTCAGGTCAATCAAAGAAAAATGCGGGTCGAGGTCGTGGATGGATTTGCCGGCGTCCTCTTCCATGTGGATGTGGTGAATGCGCACCCGTCGCCGCTCGTCGCCGACCCTGATTTCGAGCGAGCCGCCGGTGCAGACGGGCAGGCGGTCTTGGGTGATTTGATAGCCTTTCGGCAGGTCGGTGTAGAAGTAATTTTTCCGGTCGAACGTGTTGGTCAGGTTGATTTTGCTGCCCAAAGCCAAGCCCAGGCGGACGGCAAACTCGACTTGTTTCTTGTTCAAACGAGGCAACGTGCCGGGATGACCGAGGGAAATGGCGCTGACGTGGGAGTTTGGTTCGCCGCCAAAACTGGCGTCGTCGGCGGCGAAGGCTTTGCTGGCGGTGGCGAGTTGGAGGTGGATTTCGAGACCGATGATGGATTCGTATAAATTTTCTGAATTCACGAAATGTGCAGTTTAAATCAGTATTGAACCTTCCAAATGCCGGTGGCAACATTAGCAAGATGTGCTTGCCTATGCCTAATAGTTTGTGGTGTCCAATCTGGAGCTGCAATTTCTTTTGTCAAAGCATATTGGCTGGTGGCATATACCTGCAACTTTGCCGGGAAAGATTTTGCGGCTGCTTGTTTATTATTTTTTGATGCTTCCAGCAAAGTCAGGTTACCGAGCGCATATACCCATTTTTCATGTTCTTCATCAGGAAAATTCTGTTCCCAATCTGGCGTTAGGTTTTCTGGAAGTACGTGCTCAATTGTACCCACGTCAATTTCGAAATCATATTTTGAACCATTAGGCAATTGACCTTCCAATGAATAAAGAACATATCGTACTAACTTTTTCTGACTATTCGTATTAAATGCCCTGGTGGAAAAGTCATTCTGAAAAACTGCGTCGTCAATATAAATCGCCGATTTCAGCTCTTGGTTAAATATGTCTTTGGCGGTTGCCAATACTCCTTTGTAAACCTTTACGGCAGCACGATTGAATGCTCTTTCCATCTCATTGGCGTTGTTTTTTCCAATAATGTTGTATCTAAAAATAATGGTATCGACGTCTTTCAATACTTTTGGAAATTCTCCCGGCAGCTTATCAAAGACAATCATTAAAAGCGGCTTGCAAAGCACCACCCTAAACAAAGACAACTCTCGAATATGTTTCTTTACTTCTTTTTCTCCCCGCCATAATTCATCTTCCGGTGTTTCGAGCGCAATGTAAATTCCTGCAAAATACTCCAACACATCCAGCAAGTTAAAGACCTCCGTTTTAGTTTTGACCTGGGTTTTCAGCGTTTTAAAAAGGCTCTCCTTGTAAACCAGGTCTTGCCTGGAATTCAGATAATGCCTTAAAAAAAATGGAAAGGTTTTCAGCCCCACTAATTCTATTATTTTATTCCACTTTTGCTTAACTAAATCCTGCTCGGATTTTATTCCTGCCGTCAGGGAAAATAAATAATTCTTCAACAAATCAGTAGAAGTCAAACCCACGCCACAAGCGTTGAGCGTTTCAAATACAGTATAAGCGTTGACTTCATCTTCCACTTTAATTTGAATAAAATGAAGAAAGTCGGCAGCAGTTTTATTCAGAAAATCTGCCAATTGCTGCCCTGTTGCTTGATCGCCGAACAATGATTTTATTTTGTTTAAGAAATATTGATATCCTTCCCAAAGCAACTTCTCACTGTCGCTTAATTTAGATATCTTGGTAGGCGGGCGGAAATTCAAGAGGTTCCATTGATAAAAATGGTCATTGTTTTCATTTAGGAACAATTTGCTTGAATACATGAGCGAACCGGGGTCTAAATGTCCAAGAAACTGCTGCATCAATAATTCCACCCTGCGTTCATTTGCTTCCGCCTCTTTATTTTGTTGAATTAAATTTTTTAGGTTGGCAACAACAGCCAATGACAACAAGCTTAAAGTTGTAAATCGTTGTTGCCCATCTATTATGCGAAATTCCCGGTCGGACATTTGTTGAAGCACGACTGCGCCCATGTAGTGCTTTTCACCGCTATCGCGTATGTTCAGCATGTCTGTCCACAAATCTTCCCAATTTTCCTCCTCCCATGAATAATCCCTTTGGAAAGTCGGCACTCGATATATTTTTCCGTTACTGAATAGCTCGCCGAAAGTAATTGTCTTGGTATCAAGAAGATTAGTACTTGCCATTTTGCCTGAATTTTATGCAAAAATAATAATTGTTTTAATGCCTGAAATGCCGCACCCCCGTCATCGTCATCGCCATCCCATGCGCATCGCAATAGTCAATGCTTTCCTGGTCTTTGATGCTGCCGCCCGGCTGAATCACGGCACGAATGCCTTCGCCGTGAGCAATCTCCACGCAGTCGGGAAACGGGAAAAACGCATCCGATGCCATCACCGCACCGTGCAGGTCGAAACCGAAGGCTTTTGCCTTTGCAATCGCTTGCCGCAAAGCGTCCACTCGTGAAGGCTGACCGCAGCCCATGCCCACCAATTGGCGGTCTTTCACCAAAGCTATCGCATTGGATTTCAAGTGCTTAACGCAAATATCAGCAAAGAGCAAATCGCTGATTTCGTTCAAAGTCGGGGCGACTTTGGTCACCTGACGAAGCTCGGCGGCGGTTTCGATTTTAAGGTCGGTGTCTTGCTCCGCCACGCCATTCAGCAGGCTGCGAAATGAGCGGCGGCGCACGAAGAAGTCTTTGATATTCAGCAAGATGCGGCTCTTTTTCTGGCGCAGGTGTGCAGCGGCGTCCTCGTCGAAACCAGGGGCGAGCAGCACTTCGTAAAACAGTTCGTCAATCTCCTTAGCCGTTGCCAAATCCACCGGGCGGTTGCAGACGAAAATGCCGCCGAAGGCGCTCACGTTGTCGCAGGAAAGCGCCGTTTTCCAGGCGTCGAGCAGGGTAGGGCGGGTCGCAATGCCGCAGGCGTTGGTGTGCTTGAGGATGGCGAAAGTGGGCGGCTCATTCAAAAATTCCCGCATCAATTGCACCGCAGCGTCAATGTCCACGAGGTTGTTGTACGAAATCGCCTTGCCGCCGAGCTTCTCGAACATCCGGTCGAAGTCGCCAAAAAAGACCCCGTTTTGGTGCGGGTTCTCGCCGTAGCGAAGGATGTCGGAGCGGTGAATGCTGTACTTGAACGAGAGGTCGGCAGCGCCTTCGTTGAAATAATTGAAAATCGCCACGTCGTAATTCGAGCTGACTTTGAAGGCTCGGCGAGCCAAATCCCGGCGGTCTTTCAGGTCAGTGAAACCCTCCTTTTTTTTCAGCAAATCCAGCAGCACCGGGTATTCTTCTTTGGATGCCACGACGACCACGTCGTTGAAATTTTTCGCCGCCGCCCGAATGAGGGACACGCCGCCCACGTCAATTTTTTCAATGATTTCCTCCTCGTCTTCCGTCGTAGCGACGGTGTCCTCGAAGGGGTACAAATCAACAATCACCAGGTCGAGTTGCGGGATTTCATACTGCTCCAATTGCGACAAATGCGCCTCCTCCCGCCGTGCAAGGATGCCTCCAAACACCTTCGGGTGCAGCGTTTTCACCCTGCCGTCGAGGATGCTGGGGTAGCCGGTGAGGTCTTCGACTTTGCTCACCGGCAAGCCGAGGCTTTCGATGTAGGATTGTGTGCCGCCGGTGGAAAACAGGGCGACGCCGAGCCGGTCGAGTTCCCGGATGATTTCTTCCAAGCCGTCTTTGTGGTAAACGGAGATGAGCGCCGAGGCAATTTTTCTTGAGTTCACTGTTCTGTGATTTTGAATTTGAAGGCGGCAAAGGTATCTCGTTTGCTCACTTGGCAAAGGTTTGCAGCCACCACGTATAGGACACCTCGAAGGTGTCCTATACGTGGTTTCGGGAGTATTCTAAAAACTGACAAATCCCGCAATTTGGCGGGCAGGAAGCTGCAATGCCCACTTCCTTTGCCCTTGCAAGCACTCGAAAAAACCAGGTCAAAACGTCGAATTTAAAACGGTGAAACAAAAGCCCTGACAACCAAACCCGAAAAGCCAAAACCCCTGAAACCCAAACTTTTAGCAATCGAGTTTTCCTCTTTTTTGACTCCAATTAAACGGCTGTGAAAACTTTGGGACTATTTCATACAGGATTTGAACGGCTCAACTTTCGTGAGCCGTTTTTTTTTGCCCAAAGCCAAGACCAGTCAGCACTTCAAGTGCTGACTGGTCTGGCGTAAACCCACCTGACTGGCATCAATAATTCGCCCCAGCCTCGTTCCCCCCGTTAATTTTTACTTTTATAAAATTTAAAATCAAGCTTCGCAAACAGCCTTTCCTGCTTGCCATTTCCCTTGTTTTACTTGCCATTTCGCCTGCCACTGCTCAAATCCAACTCAAATTGCAATGGCTTCAAGACAGCCTCGCCTGGGGCGTTTTTGTCAAAATGGAAGCAGGCGTTTCGCCTTCGGAAAGCCTCGTGACCGGCTCCGGGCAGGTCACTTTGGTTGCCCCGGTGGGCTACGGTTTTAAAAATTTGAAGAGCTTCAGCGGCACTTGGGAGCAAAACGCTACGGTGAGTGCACCGAAGGAAAACTCGCAGCGGGCTTACATTTCTTTCGGCTTGTCGGCAAGCGAGCAAGCCATTCCACTCGTGGCAGGCGAGGAAACTTTGCTCTTCACTTTTGAAAAAAGAGAAAAGGCTTGCCCCGATGTTTTGTACCTGATTGCCAACGACGACCCTTTTGCCAAAATCCCCAATTCCGTCAATTCCAACCCCGGCAACGACCTGACAATCATGGACTTCGGCGGTCGGCGGGCAATGTATAGTTACGTTGGAAATTATGCGCCGGAAGCCTGGAACTGCAACCCCGGCAAGCAGGTGAAGCAAGGTGATTTCATCCAAAGCGGTCGGCGGAAAAGGCTGCCACAGAACCGACCTTGATGGATTACATGATTGCCGATTACATGATTACATGATTGTTGATGGAATGGAGGA
>CAZHLB010000302.1:4185-7963 GCA_964533005.1 uncultured Saprospiraceae bacterium | reverse complement strand
AGGAATTTGCTGCGACTTCTGCTGCTGCCGCCGGTTTGCAACCGGCGCTTGTCAGCCGTTGCCGGTAAACAGTATCTTTTTTTTGAAAAATGATGGCAGGCGTTGAAGAAAAAGCCTGCAAGCGCCAGTTGCAAACTGGCGGCAGCGGAGGAGCCACCTCTCCGAAAGTTTCAAACTTTCGGAGAGGTTAATTTTCAACGAATTAATTCCTGATGATGACCCGCATTTGCCCGCCGCCACCCGAACCGCCCATCTCCTCTTCCATCTCCTTCCGCTTCTCCTCCTCGATTTTTTTGAACTCCTCTTGGCTCACTTCCTTGCCCTTCGACGGCTTTTCTATGGCTGCCTTGTCCAAAATTTTCAACTCCACTTTTTCCGCCATGACGGTGATGTTGCCGTTGTCAATGCTTAATTCCAAAATCAGCCCCGGCAACTGACCGTAGCGGCTGGGCCCATTCGACACCTGAATTTGCGGCGCAAACCAAGCCTCCACCGAGCGGGTGCTGTCTTGAAAAGTCGCCTTTTGGCAGCGGTAGCCGGCGATGGTTTTTTGCTCGCCGGTCATTTTCCACGCAAACTTTTCCAACTCGCCTTTGACCAAAAACTGCCTGCCGAACAAGTCCCGACTTTCCAGCGCCAGGTTGCCGTCGAGGTCTTTGAAATACTGATTGTCAGGGCGTTGTATTTTCATGGTGAACTGAGCGCCCTCGCTTTGGTGGGTCACTTCGGCATTGCCTTCCTCCTCTGTTTGCGGGGTGTCTTTGTACAGCGACTGGCTTTCGTTGAAGTACAAAGTGCGGTGGAAAGCTTGCGAAGTGGGCAGCATTTTGCGCAGTTCCTGGCTCTGCGGGCTGTCGTCGAGTTCGATGCGCATTTGCATGGTTTCGAGGTAGGTGACTTCGCCTTCGGTTTGGCAGTAGGCGAAAATCGGGAGCAGGAATGCGAGAATGGAAAGGATAAATTTCATGTTGATAAAGGTTGATGAATGTTGATGTGGTTGATGATGCCGCAAAAGTATCTGCCTTCTCCAATGCCTCAGGTTAACCAACCTTGCTATAAGGTTAATTAAGGTTAACCGCTGTTTCCAGGCGGAATTTCGAGGCATACCTTTGTTTTCAGCCTCAACGTGTACACCTACAAAACTGCTTTTTTGCTACAAAAAAAATTTAATTTTTTCCCTCAAAAAATGGCTGTTTTCTTGGGGTCACCTTTCGGCTCGAACTTTCAATCCATGCGCAACCGCCTTTCCATATTCCTCATGGCAACCAGCCTGGCGCTGCTGGCGGGCTTCCTGATTTTATTCCTGAAAAAAACCTGGCAAGAGGAGGTGGCGAGCCTGAAAAAAGAGACCGGCTACCTGTTCGTCAATTCCATCCACCAAATCGAAGGCGACTTGCTGGACAAAATGATTTTTCGAAAAAACAGCGAAGACGATTCGGTACAAACCTTCATCCTGCGTCTGCCCCAGCCGCCAAAAAGCGCCGACTCAGTCAAAACCATCAATTTCGTTGGCGAAGAAGTCATTGATAAGCAATGGGTTGGCAAAGAAAAATTCAAAATCAGCAAGGATTCCGGCAACGTGCGGGTGAGCATTCGGCAGGAAATGGAGCAGCGGCACGGCGACGCTTCGATGGTCGGTTCCCTTTCGATGATTGTTGCGATGAGCGACGAGGAGGGCGGTGATTCGATGCTTCGGCAACCTTTGAAGCGAGACATTTTGCCGCTGCTGGAGCAAAATTTCAGCAAAGCCATCGCCGACGCCAACCTGCCAGTGGACTATAAAATCCTGCATTGGACAAGCGCCGATTCATCCCTCACTCCTCATCCGTCATCCCTGTCAGCCAGCTACACAGACCTTGCCTCCGGAGAAAAATATGCCGCCGAACTGTCAGGTTATCAAGGCTTTATTTTTCGGCAGATGCTGCCGGAGACGCTGTTTTCAGTAGCGCTTTTCGCCTGCGTCGCCCTCGCCTTTTTCACCGTTTTCAAAAACCTGCAAGCCCAGCGGCGGCTCACTGAACTGAAAAACGACTTCATCCGCAACGTCACCCACGAACTGAAAACCCCCATCGCCACCGTCAGCGTCGCCATCGAAGCTTTGCAGGATTTTGACGCTTTGCGCAATCCTGCCCGCACGAAGGAGTACCTCGACATTTCAAAAAATGAGTTGAACCGCCTGTCCCTGCTGGTGGACAAGGTGCTGCGAATGTCCCTTTTTGAAAAAGCGGAGCCGGAGTTAAAACTCGAATCCCTCGACTTGAAAGCCCTCGTGGAGGAGGTGTTGACTTCGATGAAATTGCAGTTTGAAAAGGCAGGTGCGCAGGTGAGTTTCGAGGCTGACGACGGGGAATTTCAACTGGAAGGCGACCGGCTTCACCTGGCAAGCGTCGTCTATAATTTGCTCGACAACGCCTTGAAATACAGCCCGGTGCGCCCAGTCGTCACGGTCGGTTTGGAACAGTTGGACGGGCACGTCTATCTGCGGGTAGCAGACAACGGCATCGGGATTCCGGCGGAATTCAAGGACAAGATTTTCGAGCAATTTTTCCGCATCCCCACCGGTGACCGACACAACGTGAAGGGTCACGGATTGGGTTTGAGTTACGTGGCGAGCGTGGTGCAGAAGCATCGGGGGAGCATTGAAATGCAGAGCCAACCGCAGGTGGGAACGACATTCATCATCGCTTTTCCGAATTTTCAAAAGCAGGCAGCATAAAATCCAAGTAACTGTTTAGCATGTCTGGCTGCGTCGCTTTTGTCATCCTCGAAGAGGAACTACAAGGTCTCGTTTTGCCGCTTTTAGTGCGAAAGAAGTGGCAAAACGAGACTTTGTAGTTCCTCTTCGAGGATGACAAAAGCGACGCAGCCAGACGTGCTAAACAGTTCAAATCGAGACCAAAAATGACATCTCGAAAGCAGTCTTTTCAGGGAGAAAAAATGAAATTTTTTCTCCCTGAAAAGACTGCTTTCGAGATGTCATTTTGCCCGAAATGAAAAACGTGAAAATCCTCTACGTCGAAGACGAACCCTTCCTCGGCAAAATCGTCAAGGAAAGCCTCGAAAGCCGCCAATTCGACGTGCGCCTCGTGGCAGACGGGCAGCAAGTGATGCCAGCCTTCGAGCAATTCCGCCCCGACGTCTGCGTCCTCGACGTGATGCTGCCCAACCAGGATGGCTTCTCACTGGGGCAAGCCATCCGCCGCTCCAATTCCAGCATTCCCATCATTTTTTTGACTGCTAAAAACCAGACGCAGGATGTGCTGCAAGGCTTCGAATCGGGCGGCAACGACTACGTGCGCAAGCCATTTAGCATGGAAGAATTGATTGTGCGGATTCAAAATTTGCTGCGATTGGCGGGCGCTGTCTCCCCTTTAGGGGTTGGGGGTGGAGCGGGTGGCGGCGGCAGTTTGCAGGTTGGCAAATTCAAATTTTTGCCTTTGCAGCAAGAACTCCGGCTGGGCGAAAAGGTCAAAAAACTCAGCCATCGGGAAGCCCAATTGCTCGAATTGCTCACGGCGCAACCCGGTTCGCCGGTCAGCCGCAAAGACATCCTGCTAAAAATCTGGGGCGACGACAGCTTTTTCAACTCCCGCAACCTCGACGTCTATGTGACCAAGCTGCGGGATTATCTTAAAGACGATGCGGCGGTGGAAATCATCACGTTGAAAGGCATCGGCTATCGGGTGGTTTGGTGACAGGTGCGCCCGAACTCCACGTAGGGGGCTGGGTTGACCCCCCCCCAACGGGGGTGAGGGGGCCCGGAAATGGCAGCGGCCCC
>CAZHLB010000302.1:0-4175 GCA_964533005.1 uncultured Saprospiraceae bacterium | reverse complement strand
CAGCGGCTTGGGGGGGGTTGGGTCCCCGGGCCGCCATACCGCCGGTGGGGGCTATTTTCCCACCCCCCCGAACTGGAGTTCGGGCGCACGGAAATGGCAGGCGGCAGACATCTACGCAAGATGCAATCGCTTCATTTTCAAACAGTCGCCAGGCAGACGGTATAAATTTTACAGGGCGGATAATTTGCAGGTATTCCTTCATCCAACACCATTTCCGCCATGAAAAACACACTTCGCACCTTGCTTTTTTTGTTGCTGCCCGCTTTCCCGCAAGCGCAAATCACACAATGGGGTTTTGATTTCAACCTCGTTGAACAACCTTGCCCGTTCGATTCCTCGGTCAGCGTCCTCCAACCTGCCAGTTGGCTGGTTTACCAGACGCTCGACGGTACGTGGAATGGCACGGTGGACAGCAGCAAGTGCCTCGAAATGGAAGCCTTCGGCAGTTATTCCGCTCGAATTAAACTCAACCAAATCGACCCGACCAAGCCTTTGTTTCTTCGCAGGCGCTTCCTCGGCGCACCAGTCAACCTGATGTTTTCCAACATGCTGCATAGGTCGCAACCCAGTGTTTCCACCTCGAATGGCTTGCAAGTAAAAACCGGCACGAACTGCCCCGACGAGCTTTGCACCGGCTTGATAACCGTCGTGGAAATCCCCGACGAGGCAGGCACCGGCAAAGCCCAACGCATTCACCGAACGGCGGCAAACTGGTCGCCAGGGCAGAACATTGAAGTCAATGCCTGCCTTGCTACGGAAAAATTCGCAGAAAACTATTTGCACGAAGTCATCCTGAAAATCACGCCGAGCTCTTCGAGCTTGGCTGCGCATCACCTTACTTTTCCCTTCTTCTTCCTTGAAGCTCCCGACATGGATTGGAATGGGATTTCGACTGTTTCAAAAATCACGGCGCTTCCCCAACACTTCAACGGCACTACCTATGAGCTGAACATCAGCGAGACGGCAGAAGCCTCCAATGCTTTTGAGAATGACGGGCATTTGTTCCTGTACACTGCCGGCACCTATCCTTCAGCAGCAAATTATTCTTACATCGAAGCCATGCCCGAACCCAATTCGCCGGAACATCAAACCATCAACCTTTACGTTGAATGGTGGCAATCGGCTGTTTTTCAGCCTTTTGTTCAATTGCGGGGCGGCTTGCTCGAAGGCAGCGACAGCTTGCGGCATACTATCAATCTCATCAATGATGGCGGTGAATATTGTTTCTCGTCATTGATTGATTTGATTTTCGAGGACGACGTAAACTTCCTCTACCTCGGCGGTCAGGTGAACTTCGCCGAAGCCAATTCCTGCATGATGTTCCGCAACGGCGGCTCGCTCAAAGTCGGCGACGATGCTACTTTTTACTACGGATACGACGGCGTGGGAATGCTCGGCTTAGGCTCCGGCGGCTCCATCGAACTGGGCAAAAACGGCAAGCTGGTCGTTGACAATCGAATGATGCTCACCAGTTTCAACGAAAGCAATCCGAACCTTGAAATTTCCGTGGAACTGAACCCCGGCAACGCCTTGATTTTTGGCGAAAACGCCTCGCTGTTCCGCAGCCCCTGGTCGGCTCGCCCGGTGCAATTGATTGCCTACATGACCGGCGGCGAGTTGGCCGATTCCCCACTTTCGGCAGAGGAGCGGCTGCTCATTCGCAGAATTTACCCACCAAAACCGGGCGGCTTGGGACAAAATGTGGCGGTGTCGCCCAACCCGGTTGCCGGGCTGGTAATGGTGAAGCTCAACCTCGGTCAGGCGCAAAATCTTCATGCTCAAATGCTGGATTTGCAAGGCAAGTTGGTGCGAGACGAGGAGCGGCATTTTGACAAAGGCGGGCAGGCGTGGGAGATGGATTTGAGCGACTTGCCCGGCGGGGCTTACTTCTTGAGAATCAAGGGAGAGGAGGGCGTTTTTCTTCAAAAAATAGTGGTGCAATAAGGACGCTCACCTTTCCGTCCGCACTTCTCCAAAAGCATTTTTGACGTAGGCTGCGATGGCTTCCACGTCTTTTTGTGTCAGCGCCGGATTGTCTTTGAAGGCGGGCATGGCGTTGTTGAAAACGACCTTCTTTCCATTGATTTCCAAAAGTTTATCCAAGCCGTGCAGGATGATGTCGGCGATTTTTTCCGGCGAGCCGCTTGCCGTTTTCGAGTGCAGCAGCGGCGGCGCGACGTTTGGAATGCCTTCACCGCCGGGGCGGTGGCAGGCAGCGCAAAGCTGGTTGTAAAGTTTCAGCCCGTGGGTGAGTTGGTCGGTGGAAAGTCGTGGAGAGGGAGGCTTTTCAGCCAGGGATTTGCGGTTGGCGATGGCGGTTTGGAGCATGGAAAAAATGGGATGGTCGGGCGGCAACGAGTTGCGTTTTTTTAGAAATGCCAAGAAAACCTGCTCTTGCCCGGGCAAAACGCAGGTGACCATATCCGATGCCAATGAATCATCGCTAAACTCTGCCAAGAATTCAGCAAAAAATTCAAATGCAACACCCGGGTTGTTTTTTGCAAGCCTGCCATAAGCAGGCACTTTGAAATGCCAAGACCAGGAAAAATCGTTGGTTTTAAAAAATGGATAGCCGACCTGCCCTTGCTTCTCCGGCAAAAGGGCGAACATTTGCAAAGCCGTCCAAACCAAATCAGGGTCGTACGAATCGAGGCATTCTTCCAATAATTCCGGCGTAAGCTTGCCCGAACCTTCCAGCGTCCACAAAGCGTGAATGGAGTTTTGCCGCCGCACCAAATCAATCAATTCCTTTTCAACTTCCACCGCCTGGCGCTCGACCAGCAACTGTTGGGCTTTGTTTCGGTAATAATTTTTTGGGCTGACCAGCAATTTCACCAACACCTCGTCGCTCAGGCTGGAAAAGTCGGACGGTGGCTCCTTCACGTTCAGCCGGATGCGATAAATCCTGCCTTTTCCGACCACTTCATCCAAGCCTTTTTCTTGCAATTGCTTGCGCAAGTAGCTGGTCATGTAGGTTTTATGCTGAATGATGCCTCGTCGCATATCCACGATATAAAGGCAATCGTCGTAGGATTTGGAAAGGAAAACGGGGCGGAAAGTTTCGTCGGTGGAAGCCAAGAACTCTTCTCCCTGATAAAGTGCGTATGCCTCGACGTTCCCTTGTTCGCCAATTTCCAGAGCGATGCGTTTGACTACGTTGGCTTCCGGCGCACAAACGAAGGCATCCATCCGGTCGTGGGGCAGTTTTTCAAACTTTCCGCCGGAAAAAATCAGCGGCGCACAAGCCGAAGTCACCTTTTTCAACTTCCCCTCCTCGTCCAGCATCCCTTCGACATAGCCCCGGTTCACCGAGGTCGCTTGCAGCGGAAACACCCGCTGGTCTTCACAAATCTGCTGCCCCAAACCGTAGCGGGGACGCCATGCCGGGTTACGTTCCAGCACGTTTGGCAGGAAAAAATCGCCTTGCAGCACGTTGGAATTGTCGTTGTAAAACAGCCTGCCCAGGTCGTCGTGCGTGATGCCCCATTGCCCTCGAAAAAAGGTGGATTGTTTTTCCCAAATGCCATTTCGCAGGCGGTAGCGCACGTCCGATTTTGCGCTGTAAATCCAGTTGTCAATGTTCAAAAGCAAGCCGTTGGGCTGGTGCTCGACGTTGCCGCCTGCTGCGTAAAGACTGTCCACGAGTGTGCGTTCGCCGGGTCGGTCGTTTTCGATTTTGACGAACCAAAGGTTGGGTGGCTCGGCATATAAAACGCCGCCGTAAACCAGCGCCAGCGCACGTGGCAGCACCAGGCTGTCGAGGAAAATCTTGCGGTGGTCAACCTTCCCGTCGCCGTCCCGGTCTTCCAAAATCACGATTTTTCCGGTGGGAGCATCTTCGCCCGTGCCGTCGAGGTTAGGCATGTAGCCAGGCATTTCGACGACCCAGATGCGGTTTTTTTCATCGAAAGCCATAGCGACTGGGGCTTCGACGAGCGGCTCGGCGGCGATGCATTCGATTAGATAATTGGGGTCGGCGAGGTGGAATTCGGCGAGGGAGACGGCAGGCTCAGGGTAGTCTTTTTGGCAGGAAAGAATTAAAAGCGTCAGGCACAAAATCAGATACCGGTTCACCATGAATCACATTGACTTGACTGCCAGATGGATTAAATGATTGCTGATTACATGATTACATGATTGTTGATGGAATGTCAGATGAAAGGATGGACGATGTC
>CAZHLB010000301.1:0-7981 GCA_964533005.1 uncultured Saprospiraceae bacterium | reverse complement strand
CGGGTTCGCCAGCGCCGCCTTCACGCTCTGAAAACTCACCGTCAAAAACGCAATCCCAACGGCGGCTAAACCCGCTGCCACAAATACCCATCCTTGAATATCAATGCGGTAAGCAAAGTCTTGCAGCCATCGTTCCATGAAAAAATACGCCAACGGCGAGGCAATGACGAGAGCGATAACGACGAGTTTCAGGAAGTCTTTTGAAAGCAAACCGACGATACCCGCCGTCGTTGCCCCCAGCACTTTTCGGATGCCAATTTCCTTCGTGCGCTGCCGGGCGGCGAAGGTGGCAAGCCCCCAAAGCCCGATGCAGGAAATGAGCATTGCCAAGCCGGCGAAGATTTTGAACAGGCTGTAAAGGCGGGCTTCGACTTTGTAAAAAGCGTCAATCTTTTCGTCGAGGAACTTATAGTCGAAGATGCCGAGCGGAAAGGCTTTTTCCCAGGCAGTGCGAATGGCGGCAATTGTGCGGGGCAGGTCGTTGCCTGCGGCAACTTTGATGCCCGCCTGGCTGTACGGCACCGGAAATTGGGTAATGAGGACAGGCTTGATGGCTTCGTGAAGGGAGCTTGTGTTGAAATCTGCGACGACGCCGATGATGTCAGCTTTGTTTGCGCCGAAGTCCATCCACATTCGTTTGCCCACTGCCGCCTCCGGCGAGGCGAAGCCCAAGGCTTTCACGCATTTTTGGTTAATCAGCACTTTCAGCACCCTTTGGTCTTCAGGCATCGAAATGGCAGCATGGCTGGTGTCGGCGCTTTCCAGAAAGCGCCCTGCGAGGAGCTTCAAGCCGTACGTAGGGCAATAATTTTCGTCCGTCATTATCAGCGTCACGTCCTGGCGCTTCGAGTCGTCGCCGTTGGTTCGGTTCATATAAATAGACCAAAACCTTTCGTCGCTGGGCGTGGAGGTGGAAAAGGAAAAGTCTTTAACGGCAGCGATTTTAGCCAGTTCGGCATACAGTACAGCCTTTTCTTCGGGTCGCTGTTGAAGGGGAAGACTCACGTTGACGATGTTGTCCTTGTCGAAGCCGAGGTTTTTACTGCGCAACAAATTGACCTGCTGCGCAATCAAGGCAACGGCAATCAGCAGCGCCGCCGAGATGCTGAACTGCGTCACCACCAAACCTTTGCGCAGGAAGGAAGAACCCCCACCCCCACCCCCCGCCACCCTAAAGGGGGAGTTGCTCCAGCCGGTTTTCAAGGAAGCGACCGGGTCGAATTTAGCAATCACCCAAGCCGGATACAAACCCGCCAGCAAACCCGTCCCGAAAATGCCAAGCAGCAAAGCGCCGCCCAAGCCAGGCGAAGTGAGCAGGTCGAAGCTGATTTTTTTGTCAATCAATTGGTTGAGAAAAGGAAGGCTCGCCTGCGCCGCCGCCACCGCCAACACGCCCGAAATGCCTGCCAGCAGCCAAGCCTCGCCCAAAAACTGCCCGACCAATTGGCGTTGCCCTGCCCCCACCGACTTTCTCACCCCAACCTCCTTGGCACGAGAAAGCGCCTGCGCCGTCGAGAGGTTGACGAAATTGATGCAGGCAAGCGCCAGCACCGCCAGTCCGATGATGCCGAAAAACCAGAGCCAGGTGGTATTCACCGCTTTGACCCAAGCGCCGCCGCCCGCATATTTCGAGTTCAAATGCACGTCGGCAAGCGGCTGCCACTCGAAATCGCCACGGACGTTTTTCGGCAGGTTGGGGTCGCTGTTCTTGTATTTGTCCGCTATTGCTTTCAAAGGTGCGTCCAGCGTGTGCGGGTCGGTATTTTTTGGCAAAACGACATAAGTGGAAGTGTTGAACACATGCGTCCAACCCTTCATCTCGTCGCCGAGGAACTTGTAGTCCTGAAAAAAGGAAATCAGCATGGAAGCGGGGATATGCGTGTTGGCAGGCAAGTCCCGAATGACGCCTGCGACCGTAATTGTAAATTCATCCCCGTACTTGAAAGTCTTGCCCATAGGGTCTTCCCCTCCGAAAAATTTCTTTGCCGTCGTCTCCGTCAGCAGCGCCTGGTAGGGCTTGCGCAGCGCCTCGTAGCCGTCGCCCTGCAAGACTTCGATGTCGAAAACGTCGAGCAGTTCCGGCTCTGCCAGGACGATATTTTCCTGCTCAAAACGCTTTTGCGGATTGATTTCCACGATTGTATTCCCATGGCCGGGAAGGGGGTACCATTGAGCGACCGTTTCCAAACCCGGCACTTCCGTGCGCAACGCCTCCGCCATGGGCAGGGGCGTGGAGAAATGGAAACGCTTTTGCCCGTTGTCTATCCAGACGGAATTGATGCGATAGATGCGCCCGGCTTTGGCGTGGTAGGCGTCATAACTCAATTCGTGGCGCAGGAACAAGCCGATGAGTAGGCAGACGGTCATGCCGAGCGTCAGCCCGGCGATGTGGAGGGTGGTGTTGAGTTTTTGCCGGGCGAGGCGGCGGAGGGTGATGCGGAGGTTGTTGATTATCATGATTTTGATTGTTGAAATGGTTGGATGGCTGAATGGTTTTGAAGCTATTCAGCCATTTAGCAATTATTCGCTGCGCAAGGACTTCACCGGGTTCGCCAGCGCCGCCTTCACGCTCTGAAAGCTCACCGTCAAAAACGCCACCACCACCGCCAGCACACCTGCCACTGCAAACACCGTCCACTGAATATCAATGCGGTAGGCGAAGTCTTGCAGCCATTCATTCATGAAATACCAAGCCAACGGAGAGGCGATGACAAGGGCGATGAACACAGGCTTCAGAAACTCCTTCGATAGCAGCCCGACCACCCCGGCGACCGTTGCGCCCAGCACCTTGCGCACCCCGATTTCCTTGCGGCGCTGCTCCACGAGGTAGCTCGCCAAGCCGAACAGCCCCAGGCAGGACACAAAAACCGAC
The DNA here is from genome assembly GCA_964533005.1 of uncultured Saprospiraceae bacterium. Taxonomy (GTDB): domain Bacteria; phylum Bacteroidota; class Bacteroidia; order Chitinophagales; family Saprospiraceae; genus UBA6168. Next base: position 5,109 of record CAZHLB010000301.1, on the reverse strand, counting down.
AGCAGGGCGAACACGCCAGCCACCTTGCCAGTGCGGCGCTCGGCGTCGTACATCCGGGCGAAGGAATCGTCCATGAAACGGTAGTTGAAAGGCTGTCCGGGCGCCATTTTTTTCCAGTTGTTTTCCAGTGCCGCAAGCACTTCGGCAGTGGCTTCGGATTTGTAGCGGAAGGAAATATTGCCCCTCGAGCGGGCGAAATGCAGGCAGAGCGCCCCGATGTTTTCCCGCAGACTCGCCCAGTGGAAGTCTTTCACCACGCCGATGACGGTGAGTTCGGTGAAGTCTTCGGGGCGGGCATTGCCGCCTCGAAATTCGAGGAGGGTATAGATTTTTTTGCCAATGGGGTCATCGAAGCCGAAGAGCCGGGCGGCGGTCTCGTTCAGAATAACCGCCGTGCTGTCGGTAATGCGGGCGGGGTCGAAGTTGCGCCCCTGCACCAGTTCCATGCCGAGGGTGGGCAGGTAGTCGCTGTCGGTGCGCCAGCGTTGCATGGACACGGTGTTTTTTTCATCGAAATCCCTGATTTTGGAAAAACCCTGGTCGGAACGGTTGGACGGCACGGGCAGGTAACTCGACACGGTCGCCCGCTCGACGGCGGGGAGTTTCAGCATCTCCTCCTTGAAGGTGGCAACCTGCTCGCCGAGGGCGTAGGCGTCGTCGAGGATGAGCACCTGCTCCTTCTTGAAGCCGACTTTTTTCTCCGAAATGAAATTCAACTGCCTGAAAACCAGCATCGTGCCGATGATGAGCGCCACCGAGGTCGTGAACTGGAACACGACCAAGGCATTGCGGAGGTTCACTCCGTGCCTCACCCCGTGCCTCACCCCCTGCCCCCTCGAGGGGGTTCCTTTCAAGGCTTCGATGGCGTCGAAAGCGGAGATGAAAAACGCCGGGTAGCTTCCTGCCAGCAAGCCCACCACGCCGACCGTACCGAGCAGCGACAACCAAAACAGCGGCTCGCTCCAGGGCATCGCCAACTGCCTGCCCGCCAATTCGTTGAACCAGGGAAGGGTGAAGGCTGCCAATTGAACCGCCAGCAAAATGGCAATGGCGGTCAGCAGGGTGCTTTCGCTCAAAAACTGCCCGACCAGTCCCCTGCGACCGCTTCCAAGCACCTTGCGCACACCCACTTCTTTCGCCCTGCCCGTGCTGCGGGCAGTGCTGAGATTCATAAAATTGATGCAGGCGATGAGCAGCAGGAAGGCAGCGATGGCGCTGAAAATCCAGACGTAGCGGATGCTGCCGTTGGGGGCAAGCTCCACGCCGAGGTCGGAGCGCAGGTGGATGCCGGTGAGCGGCTGGAGTTGGTAACGAGCGAAAGCGCCCGTTTTTTCAAACTCTTCAATCGAAGCGCCGAGCAGCGCCTGCGCCACAGCGTTGGCTTTTTCACGGCTCATGGCGGCGAATTTTTGCTGAAAAGCCTGCACGTCAGCCCCTTTGCGCAGCAGGAAATAGGTGTGGAAATTATTGCTGGCGAACCATAGCCCGCCGTTCTCCGCCACCTCCTCGTTGCCGTTCATGGCGAGCAGCAAGTCAGCCCGGAAGTGGCAGTTGACAGGCATGTCCTCGAAGACGGCGCTGACCTGCCAGCCTTCTTCGTTGTCGAGTACAAGCGTTTGACCGACAGCGAGTTGGGGCGAGCCAAAATACTTGTCCGCCCGGCTGCGGGAGAGCGCCAGGGTCTTCGGCAGGGCGAGACAGCGGCGGGGGTCGCCTTCCAAAATGGGCAAGGGGAACACCTCGAAAAAGGTGCTGTCGGCGGTCAGCACCTTTTCCTCCCGGAAGTTTTGCAGCCCCTCGCCATCCCGCCTGACGAGGAAGCTGCCGTAGTCCCGCAGGCGGCAGGCGGTCTGCACTTCGGGCAGTTCCCGCACGACGTCGGGGGCGACGTTGGCGTTGGTGACCGCCATTTCTTCGTGGCTGCCGCCGAAGTTGATGTCCGCCCAGGGTCGCCAGATGCGTTCGGCGTGGGGGTTCCAGCGGTCGTAGCTAAGTTCATTGGCAACGAACAGGACGATGAGCAGGCAAGAGGCGATGCCGATTGCCAGCCCGGCGATGTTGATGAGGCTGAAGCCTGTGTTTTTGAGGAGGTTGCGGGTGGCGATTTTCAGATAGTTTTGAAACATGGTCGTGATTGTTGAATTGCTTGATGGTGTTGATTGCAGCGTCGGGGCAAGCCTATTCCGTCCGCACAAACCGGCTTCCATAAGCCAGTTCCCTTGCCCCGCCCGCCCATGCCCCGAAGCGCCGGTAGGCAATTGGGCTATGCGGGTTGAACTCGCTGTACTGCCGGTTCAAGTAGTAAAAGCCGCCGCCCCGAAAGCCCCAACCTGTTCCTTCGGTCGAGCCTTTGGGCCAATCTTCGTTGTTGGCGAAGCCGAAATAATTCAACCTCCCGTCGCCGTGCGAGCCTCGGAAAGAGCGCCCTGCCGGGCTGCCGATGCTGATGCAGCGTTCCCAAAGCGCCCCGCCGCTTAGGTCGAGCACCCAATAAAATGAGGCGCCGAACACGTCCCGGTTGGCGTCGGTCAACTGGCTTTCATCTGTCCCTGCTTCCCAAACGAGGTCGCCTTCGGCATTGACGTAGCGAGCAAGGCGGTCTTTCGAGGAAGTTCCCCAGGCGTACTCGTGCGGGAGGGGAGCGGCGTTGCCCCGGCAGCCTTTTTCAAATTCAAGTTCGGTGAGCGGGCGCAGGGCAGCCCAATCGGCGAAGGCGCAGGCATCGTCCCAGGAGACGTAATTGCAGGGGCGGTTGCGGCGGGAAGCCTGGTACGTGTTGCGCTCGAGATAGATGGTTCCCCGGTTGTCGTGGTAATCCCTGCCGCCGAAGTTTGCCCGGAGCTTTGTTTGTTCGTCGGTCAGGGAATTGAGGAAATCGGCGTACTGACCTTGTGTCAGTTCATATTTCATGATGAAAAAGCCCTGTACGCCCTTCGGGAATTCAGCGGGGACGACGCCTTGCAGGTCGCCCTGGTAGTCCGGTTCGGGGTTGCGGTAACAAAGCTGCCCGGCGGCTTTTCCAATTTCGATGGGGTCGGACTCGGAGGCTATTTTGACCAAACCGTCGAAGCGCCCCTCGCCACCGGAACGGTAAAATGCGCCGAAAGCCAGCGCCGTCGTGTCCGGGTCGCCGAGGGTGAAAGCGCCGGGCGTGACCTTGACCATTTCGATGCAGAAGGCAGCCATTTGGCAAGCCTGGAGTTGCCCGATATTTCTATCCTTCGTGAATTCAGGGTCGAGGGCGAGATGCAGTTTCCAGGCGACACTGCCCCGGTGCTTGGCATTAGCGGGGAAAATGAAAATGCCGGTTTTATCCTTCGCCGGTTGGAATTCCGGCGCAGGGCTGCCAGGCAGAAGGTTGTGCGCCAGGCGATGCCCGGCATCGAGGATTTTCAGGTGGCGAGCGCCGCTGCCATTCGGCAACCGGAGTTTGAAAAAGACCCAGGCGGCATCGTGGTTGCGCTCATTTCGCCAGGCATTTTCCCAACGAAGCGTGAATTGGACGTGGACGCCGCCGCCGGTTTCCCGAAGGTCTGACCATTCGATGTTGGAAATTTCCAGGTTGGTTGCCTGCGTGAAAACGGGTAGCAGGAGGAGCAGGAAAAAAAAGATGTTTTTCATGGACGGTCAATTTGTTGCCACTTGAGTTGTTGTTTTTTATTTTCAAAATCACTCGCTCCGCAACGACTTCACCGGGTTCGCCAGTGCCGCCTTCACGCTCTGAAAACTGACCGTCAGCAATGTCACCGCCACCGCCAAAATGCCGGACAGCGCAAACACTTCCCACCGCAACTGAATCCGGTATTCATAATCCGCCAACCACCTGTCCAGAAAATGCCAGGCGAGCGGCGCAGCAATGGCGCAGGAAACAATCACCAGACTCACAAAACCTCGTGACTGCATCGCCCAAAGGTTCGCCACCGTTGCACCCAACACTTTGCGGATGCCGATTTCCTTCGTGCGCTGCTCGGCGACGTAAGCGGACAAGCCGAACAAGCCGAGGCAAGAAATGAGCACGGCAAGAATGGCAAACACCCTCGCCAGCCTGCCGATGCGCTCCTCCGACTCGAACTTGGCGTCGTACTCCTCGTTGGCGAATTTGTAATCGAAAGGGCTGGCGGGGTCGTGTTTTTTGAAAACGGCTGCGACGCTTGCCAGCGCATCTTGCACGGGTGTGCCGGGCTTGAGTTTTACATTGATAAGATGGGCATGGTCAACCGTGAAAATGGTCGGAAACGGCGGCATGTACGGCGACTGCATCACCATGTCTTTCACCACGCCCACCACCGTGTAGCTTTCCCCTTTAAACCGGATGGTTTTGCCGACGATGTTTGATAAACCTGTCAATTTGACTGCCGCTTCATTCAGGATGAAAGCGGCGGTGTCGGTGCTGAATTCTCTCGAAAAGTCCCGACCGTCCACGATTTCCCATCCGATGGTTTTGCCATATTCAGGGGTGCTCCAGATGAAGCCGAACAAGGGATTGCTGCCGGGCGCTTTGCCTTCCCAATCGAAATACATGGAGTTCGACCAAACATCGGTGACAGGGCTGGACGACTGGCTGGCTTCCACCACGACGCCGGTTGCCAGCAGGTCGTTTCGCAAGGCGTCGAAATGCCCGTACAGGGCGTCGGTCATGGACATTTTCAGCAGCCCCTCCCGGTCGTAGCCGACCGGACGGTTTCGGGCGTGCTGGATTTGGTTGAACACGACGAGGGTGCCGATAATGAGCGCCACCGAAACCGTGAACTGCACGACCACCAGCGACTTGCGAGGCACTGCCGCCCAACGGCTCGCATGGAACGTGCCTTTCAGCACTTTCAGCGGCTGAAACGAGGAGAGGTAAAATGCGGGATAGCTGCCTGCCAGCAAGCCCGTGACCAGCACGAAAGCCAGCAACGCCGCCCAAAAAACCGGTTGACCGAGCGGCAGGCTGATTTGCTTGTCGGCAATGCCGTTGAACCAGGGCAAGGCGACTTGCACGAGCGCCACGGAAAAGACCATCGCCAGGAAAGCCACCAGCATCGCTTCACACAAAAACTGCCCGACCAACTGCCCGCGCATCGAGCCGACGGACTTGCGAATGCCGACTTCTTTCGCCCGTCTTTC
>CAZHLB010000300.1:0-7993 GCA_964533005.1 uncultured Saprospiraceae bacterium | reverse complement strand
GGTGTTTTTTGAGAAAATTTTTTTCAAAAATTTTCTCAAAAAACACCTCTCTCTTCCCTGAATATGAAGCTGTTATTCAACAAAACTTACCTTCTTTTCTTCCTGATTTTTCTCGCCAAAAACCTCCCGGCGCAAGTCGTCGGCGGCGACAATGTTTTTGAATTTATCAACCTGTCGCCATCCGCCCGAATCACCGCCCTCGGCGGCAACCTCATCACCGTTCGGGACGACGACGTGAACCTTGCTTTTGCAAATCCCGCCTCGCTCAATCCGCTGATGCACAACCAGTTGGCGTTCAATCACAACTTTTATCCGGCAGGCATCGGGCAAGGCTACGTTGGCTATGGGCATCACCTGAAAAAGAGCAACCTGACCTTGCACGGCGGCATTCAATACGTTTCCTACGGAGAATTCGACGCCACCGACCACATCGGCAACGTCGAGGGCACTTTCAAGGCGGCGGAATATGCCTTCGTTTTGGGCGCAGGCAAGCAGTTGTACGAACGGATGTCGGTCGGCGCAAACTTGAAATTCATCACTTCCAGCTTTGAAAGTTACCGCTCCTCCGGCATCACCGGCGACCTCGCCGCCATCTTCCACGACACGGTTAACCAGTTGAATTTCACGCTTTTATTCAAAAACATCGGCGGGCAATTGACCACCTACACCGAGGACAACCGGGAGCCTGTTCCCTTCGAAATGCAGGCGGGCATTTCCAAAAGATTGAAATACCTGCCCTTCCGTTTTTCCTTCATTTATCAATACCTCAACCGCTGGAACATCCTCTACGACGACCCCAACTCGGAGGAGGACAGCTTCTTTTTTGACCCTTCGTTTGCGCCGGAAGACAAATACGCCTGGCTCGACAACCTCGCCCGCCACCTGATTTTCAACGGGGAATTTTTGATGGGCAAAAAGGAAAATTTCCGCCTGCGCTTCGGCTACAACCACCTGCGAAAAAAGGAGCTTTCCGTGCGAAACTTGCGCAGCCTGGCGGGGTTCAGCATGGGCATTGGGTTGAAAATCAACAGGTTCCGGGTGGAATTTGGGCGGTCGTTTGTTCACCTGGGGGCGGGAGCGAATCATTTTAGCATCTCGACGAACTTGAAAGAATTCACCAAAGGATGAGCCTACCCCGCACTTTCTCCAACGAAGAAATCCGCAATTATTACGACCACACCCAAACTCACTATCGCCAGTTTTGGAAGCTGAACGAGAGCATGGGCTTGCACTACGGCATCTGGAACGAGCGCACCCGCTCCCTCGCCGAAGCCATCAAAAACACCAATTCGGAACTGGCAAACCTCGGTGAAATCAAGCCCTCCGACCGGGTGCTCGACGCAGGTTGCGGCGTGGGCGGCTCGGCGATTTTTCTGGCGAAAAATTACGGCTGCCGGGTCACCGGCATCACCCTGAGTGAGCGGCAAGTGAAGACTGCCACGAATTACGCCCAGCAAAACGGCGTCGCTCAACTCGTTGATTTTCAGTGCATGGACTACACCCACACTGACTTTCCCGACCAATCTTTCGACATCGTTTGGGCAATCGAAAGCATGCAAACTGCCTCCGACAAAGGCGCTTTTTTGAAGGAAACAGCACGTTTGCTCAAGCCCGGCGGCAAGCTCCTCGTCGCCGATGTTTTCAAAGCCAAATCCTGGCAAATCGAGCAAACACCCGTGATGCAAACCATGCTTCACGGCTGGGCGATGTCAGATGTTTTAAGCATTGCTGAATTGGATGAAATGCTTGAAAATCATGGCTTTGCACGAAGCCAAAACAGAGACGTGACTGCCGAAATCGCCCCTTCAATTCGCAGGATTTTGTGGGCGTCCCTGGCGGGAATGGTGGGTACGAAAGTTTACAACCTCTTCCACCGAGCGACTTGGTTTTCGAGGATTCACTACAAAACCGGCATCGCTCAGTTTCGAGCCTGGCGGCGGGGTTTGTGGTCGTACAACCTTCTCGTTGCAGAGAAATTGAACTAGGATGTGCAGGATTTTAAAGGATGAAAAAGATTAGGACGCACGTCCCAATCCTTTCTTTCCTTTAAAATCCTGCATATCCTAGTTCAATATTCAATCGCAAGTGCCGAGCAGCAACCAAATCAGGATAAAAACGAGGATAAACCCGAAGCAACCGCCTCCCCATTTTGCAGCGCCAGCGCCTGCGAGCAAACCTCTGAGCATATTGTTCATGTTTGAAATTTTTCAAGGTTAAAAGTCTTCGCCAGATGAAGTTGGAACGAGGCGGGCGGGGCGATGTTCAGCGCACGAATGTTGGGATAAGTTAGGCTGCAATTTGAAGTTACCGCTTCCCTCTTTCTACCTTCACGGCGGTACAAATCCAAATCAATCTTCCTGTCATGAATCGTCCTGCCAGCTCTCCTTTCAAGCATTTTTATCTCGTCCTGCTTGTGCCAGCCGTCTTTCTGCTGTTTCAATGCGCCAAAAATTCAGCGACTGATTTTTCCGACGGCGACCCTGCGGAAGCTTCCAGAGTCCCGCCGCCTTTCCATCCTTTCGAGGGCATGGTGACCATCGAAGGCGGCTCTTTTAAAATGGGCTGCACCGACGGCAAGGATTGCGAAAGCGACGAATTGCCGCCTCGCAAAGTGAGCGTGAAAACTTTCCGCCTCGACAAGTGCGAAGTGACCAATGCCCAATTCACCGCTTTCCTCAATGCCTACGGCAGCGACAAGGTGAAAACCGGCGAAAACGCAGGGCAACCGCTGCTGCATCCGAGCGGCTTGGGCATGGAAAATTCAGGCGGAAGATGGAAGCCTATTCCTGGCATGGAGCGGCATCCGGCTACGTTTGTCACTTGGTTTGGCGCAAGCGAATACGCCCGTTTTTTTGGGCTGCGCCTGCCGACGGAGGAGGAGTGGGAGTTCGCCGCAAAAGGCGGCAAAAAGTCTGAAAACCAACCATTTGCAGGCAGCGGCGAAGCCAACCTCGTCGCCTGGAGCCGGGAAAATTCGGAGGTAAAATCTCACCCGGTCGGCAGCAAACAAGCCAACGCATTGGGCATTTTTGACCTCAGCGGCAACGTGTGGGAATGGACGAACAGCAGCTACCAAGCCTATCCCGGAGGTGTCATTGACAACCCTTGCGACAACTGCAGGACGGTGCGGGGCGGCTCGTGGAACGACCAGGCGAGGCTTTGCCGGGTGACGAATCGGGATGGCACGAAGCCGGGGGAAGGGAATGGGAGCATCGGGTTTCGATGCGCCGGGGATTTGTAGAAATTGGAAATTGGGGAAATTACTTGACAGCCAGTAGCTTGCGTCCGAATTTCCAATTTCCTCAATTTCCAATTTCTGAATTTCAGCACCGCAAAGCCATGGCAAAAACTGACTCGTCCAAAGGCGTTTTCGACCTCTCTCCCGGCGCTGCCAGACCTGCGCCGAAAGGCAACAACTACTTGCTTGCCATCGGCATCAATGCCTACCCGCATTTCCACAAGTTGCGCAATGCCGTGCGGGACGTGCAGCAAGTTGTAGCCCTCCTCCAGGAAAAATACTGCTTCGACCCCGCCTTCACCCGGCTGCTGACGGAGAAAGAAGCCACCCGTGACCAAATCATTGCAGCCCTTGACTTGCTGGTTGAGACGGTTGGGGAAAATGACAACCTCATCATCTACTACTCCGGTCATGGGCACCTCAATCCAAAAACCGAGCGTGGTTATTGGCTGCCCTTCGACGCCGAGCCTGGCAAAACAGCTCGCTTCATCTCCAACTCCGACCTCAAAGACTTTCTCAACGACATCCCTTCCCGCCACACCCTGCTCCTTTCCGACGCCTGCTTTTCCGGCTCACTTTTCAAGGGAACGCAGGCATCTGCCTCCGACCTCGCCATCGAGGAATTGGAACAACGCAGAAGCCGCTGGGCGCTCTGTTCCGGCAGGCACGACGAAAAAGTGCATGACGGGCCGCCGGGCGGCAATTCGCCTTTCGCCGCCAGCCTCCTCCACGAATTGCAAGCCAACGTAGCCCCCCGCCTCAATGCCATGGCGCTGGTCAACAAAGTCATCCTGACCACTCGCCAGCAGTACGAGCAACTTCCAATCGGCAGTCATTTTCCCAATGTGGGCGACATGGGCGGGCAGTTTGTCTTTCACCTCAAAACAAACATCGCCGCCGACTTTGACGCTTGCCTGTCCCTGGTGGATTTCGAGCGGTTTCTTGATTTGCATTCCGGCGATGGGGAGTGGCAGCGGAAGGCTGCCGGGCAGGTGCGGCGGCTGCGGGCGGAGGCGCTTTGGACGCAAATTCAGCAAGCGCCCGACGACACGATTGTAGAAATTTTTCAAAAAAACAGGCTGATTGACCAGTATTTGCAAGCGTTTCCGAGTGAACCCAACTTTGACGCCGCCGCCGGGTTGGGCGAAAAATTGGAGTGGAAAGAAAAATTCCTGCGAGCCAGCGAGAGCGGCAAGTTTGCCCTGGTGCGCTTCCTGAGCGGCAACCCTTCGTTTTTCAAATCAGAAGCGGAGGCGCTGCTGGCGGGGTTGCGGCGGAAAGAAATCGAAGCTGACCGACAAGCCGAGGAGCGCCGCCAGCAATCGGAAGCGGAGCGGCTGCAAGTGGAAGCACTCGCCGCCGAGGAGCGGCGAAAAAAAGAGGAGGCAAAAAAAGCGGCGGAAGCAGAAGCCGAGCGCCTGCGATTAGAAGCCATCGTTGCCGAGGAGTGGCGGAAAAAAGAGGAGGCGAAAAAAGTGGCGGAAGCTGCCGAGCGAATAAAAAAAGAAGAGCAAGACCGCCTGCGCCAGGAAGCCCTCGAAATGGCAGAGCGGCAAAAAAAGGAGGAAGCCAAAAAAGCTGCCGATGCTGCCGAGCGCAGAAAAAAACTCGAAGCGCAACTCAATGAACAAGCCGAAGCCGCCCACCAAGCCGCTGAAGCCGCCAGGACGCAGATAAAAACGAGTCAACCTGTTGCTCAAGTCCAAAAACATGCACCCTCCTCACGGCGGACGCCTGTTGCCCGTCTCGGCTCGGCTGCTTTTGGTGTCCTGGCGCTGGTCGGTATCGGTATTCTGGTGCTGGTCGTGATAATGCAGATTTGGCGACCCTGGGAAAATGAAAACGGATCGCCTTCCAACCAGGCAACGCAGCTAACCAGCAAATCAAACAACAGCGAAACCTATCCAGCCGGCTTCGAGTACCTGGCAAACGACATGGTCTTGGTGCAGGGCGGAAAGTTCCAGATGGGCGACCTCTTTGGTGAAGGTATGAACGATGAAAAACCTGTCCACACCGTCACCCTCTCTTCGTTTTACCTGAGTCGCTATGAAGTGACCAACGCCCAGTTTTGTGCCTTTTTAAATGAAAAAGGGAACCAGACGGAGAGCGGCATTACCTGGCTGGCACTCGGAAGCAGCTATTGCCAAATCGAAAAAAGCGGCAGCCGCTTCCAGCCAAAAAGCGGCAAGGAAAAGCATCCTGTCGTGACGGTCAATTGGTTCGGAACGGTCGCTTACTGCTCTTGGCTGAAAGAAAAAACCGGCAAAAACTTCCGCCTGCCTACCGAAGCCGAGTGGGAATTCGCCGCTCGGCAAGGCGGCAAAAAAGTCCGCTTCGGAAATGGAAAAGACATCGCTGACCCGAACGAAATCAACTTCGACTGCAGGAAAGATTACAAGCAAGCTTACTCAGTGGAAGGCGTCTATCGTGGCGGTACGACTCCCGTGGGCAACCTGTCGCCAGCAAATTCGCTTGGGCTTTTCGACATGAGTGGCAACGTTTATGAGTGGTGCAGCGATTGGTACGACGCCTATCCTTCGGGCGCTCAGACCAACCCGAAGGGCGCCGCATCGGGCAAGTTCATAGTTTGCCGAGGCGGTTCCTGGGGCAACAATTCGAAATACTGTCGGTCGTCTGTCCGTCGCAGTGGCGGACTGTCGGTCAATAGCCACATTGTAGGTTTCCGTCTATGCCTGATGCAGGATTGAATTACTCTGCTGGGTAGCCAACTTCCACATCTCCTTTTCTTTCCATTCAACCCGCATTTTTGCTGACGCCGATTTGCAACCGGCGCTTCCGTGCATTTCCAGCAAAACTTCAACTGACAGTTGCAAGCCTACGCTTTCCTCCCGTTCCCACCGGGCATCGCCCTTTTCAAAAAAGCCTACTTTTGATTTTCAAAAACAGAAAACATGGAAGAAATAAAAACCATCGAGCAACTCAGTATTGCCGTTGAAGACGCAATGCACCGTTTAATCTTCAAATATGCTTGGCTGGCGAGTGAGCAAGCGCAGCAGGAAGCTTTTGCCAAAGGTTTATCCATCGTTGTTCTCGAAGGAAACCAAATCGTAGAGATTGCGCCAGACGGGTCAAAGAAAGTTTTGAAAACTGTCGAGCGACAGCTCGTTACGCTTCCATCCAATAAATTCACGCTTCGAAAAGGATGAAAATCAAATGCTTGCAGCAGCCTTGCTTTTTTTAAACGCCTTCCTCTCTTTTCATCCTCTCTTCTTCATTTCCTCACATTTTTCCCAACTTTCGCCGCCAAAATGAGCCGTGTCAAAGCCCTTTCGCTTTGCCATTTTCTCATCCAAAATCAACTTCTCATGCCAAAAAAAGCAACCACCACCTCCACCGAATTCTTCAAATCCATCCCCAAAATCAAGTTCGAGGGACGTGAAACCGACAACCCCCTCGCCTTCCGCTTCTACGAAGAAAACCGCAAAGTCGCAGGCAAAACCATGAAGGAACACTTCCGTTTTGCCGTCGCCTATTGGCATTCCTTCTGCAATACCGGCGGCGACCCATTCGGCGCTGGCACCAAAAATTACCCCTGGTTAGCCGCCGCCGACCCCATTCAGCAGGCGAAGGACAAAATGGACGCCGCCTTCGAGTTCATCACCAAAATCGGCATCCCGTTTTATTGCTTCCACGACTTCGACTTGGTGCAGGAAGGGGCGACTTTGAGCGAAAGCACAAAGCGCCTCGAAATCATCACCGACTACGCACTCGAAAAGCAAAAAGCCACCGGCGTCAAGGTGCTTTGGGGCACGGCGAACCTGTTTTCCAACCCTCGCTACATGAATGGCGCAGCCACGAACCCCGACTTTTCGGTGGTTGCCTACGCAGGGGCGCAGGTGAAAAATGCGCTCGACGCCACCATCAAATTGGGCGGCGAGAACTACGTTTTTTGGGGCGGTCGGGAAGGCTACCTCTCGCTGCTGAACACCGACATGAAGCGGGAACTCGACCACCTCGCCACCTTTCTTCATGCGGCAAAAGACTACGCCCGCAAGCAAGGTTTCAAAGGCACTTTTTTCATCGAACCGAAGCCGATGGAGCCGTCCAAGCACCAATACGATTTCGATTCGGCAACCACGATTGGCTTCCTGCGGGAGTACGATTTGATGGACGATTTCAAGCTGAACGTCGAGGTCAACCACGCCACGCTTGCCTTGCACACCTTCCAGCACGAATTGCAGGTGGCAGCCAACGCAGGCATGTTGGGCAGCATGGACGCCAACCGGGGCGACTATCAAAATGGCTGGGACACCGACCAATTTCCAACCAATATTTATGAGTTAACCGAAGCCATGCTGGTCATTTTGCAGGCAGGCGGCTTGCGGGGCGGCGGCGTCAATTTCGACGCAAAAACCCGCCGCAACTCGACTGATTTGGCTGATTTGTTTCACGCTCATATTGGCGGCATAGACGCTTTCGCACGGGCGCTGCTCGTTGCAAACGACATCCTCACCAAATCCAACTACCTGAAAATGAGGCAGGAACGTTACGCCAGCTTCGATGAAGGCAAGGGCAAGGATTTCGAAAAGGGCAAACTTTCGCTGAAAGACTTAGCGAAATATGCGGAGAAGCATGGCGAGCCGGAGGTGCGGAGTGGGCGGCAGGAATTGTTCGAGAATATTCTGAACAGGTACATTTAAAAGGAATGAGGAATAAAAAAGGGGATGTTTCACGTAGAGACGTTTTCCCGCAAAGGACGCTAAGGAGCGAAGGGCGCAAAGGGGTTACAAATCA
>CAZHLB010000299.1:0-8018 GCA_964533005.1 uncultured Saprospiraceae bacterium | reverse complement strand
AACGACACGCCGGATTGCTGCGCCATCAAGGAATTTGCAGCGCCAAACTGCTCCGGCGCTGCTTGCCACATCTTCGATATGACGGCGGTGGCTTCCGACTGCGAGGCGGGGATGTTTTTCGTTACCATTGATTTCGAGCATGAAAACGTGGGCGACGACGGCTTTAAAGTGCAGGGAAACGGCGTGATTTACGGCACGTTCAGCTACAATGACTTGCCTATCCAAATCGGGCCTTTCGCAGGCAATGGCACGACCCAATATGAGTTTGTGGTCAAAGATGCAAGCCACCCGGATTGCTCTGATTTTGTGGAACTTGGAACGGTGGACTGCGACCAAACGGGCGATTGCAACATCGGCGACCTCGTCGTTGACCTCGGCGATTGCCTCGACGACGGCACGTACAACGTCTTCCTGAATTTCAACCCAACCAACTCCGTCACCAACTTTTTCGAGGTGAGTTTCCAGGGCGAGAGCATCGCTCACGGCAAACACATCGCCAACCTGCCACTCAAAATCGAGCATTTCGACGACAACGACGTGGCGGTTCCCGTGCTGGTAGTTTGCATGAACGACCAGCCGAATTGCTGCGCCGAAGTTGAATTTGAAGCTCCGGACTGCGAGCCGAGCGGTTGCCATATCGGTGAAATTCAGATCGAGCACACCGATTGCGACAGCAACGGGCATTATTTCGTTCACCTGAATTTCGAGCATCAAAACACTGGCACTGAGGGCTTTACGATTTTCGGCGGCGGCTTGACCTGGGGCAATTTCAGCTACGACGACCTGCCGGTGACCTTGGGCCCGTTGGCTGGCAACGGCACGATTTACGAGTTCGTGGTCAAGGACTTGCAGCATCCGGATTGCAAAAATTTCACCCATATCGGTCCCATTTTCTGCGGCGATGCCTGCCATATTTTTGACCTCCACGCCCAGACGACGGAGTGCGACGACCAGGGTCAATATTATGTGAAACTGGATTTCGAGCACACCGGCGGCAGCGGCGAAGGCTTCAAAGTTGTCGGCAACGGCAACGTCTATGGCTTCTTCGATTACGATGATTTGCCCATCACGCTGGGACCTTTCGAGGCGGGCAACGAGGTGCTGGAATTTGGCGTCAGCGATGCGCTTCACCCTGATTGTCACGATTTTGTGGAGGTGGATGCGCCCGATTGCGCAGGCGGCGGCGACTGCCATATCTTCGATTTGATTGCCGACGTGCATCCTTGCCTGAGCGACGGCACGTTTTACGTGAGCCTCGAATTTCAACACGCCAACACGAGCAACGTCGGCTTCAAAGTGCAGGGCAACGGCGTGAATTACGGCTTGTTCGGCTACGACGAAATGCCCGTCAGCATTGGGCCTTTGGTCGGCAACGGCACGACGCCTTACGAATTTGCGGTGAGCGACCTGAACCACCCCGATTGCGGCGACGCCATCGAAGTCGGTGCGGTGGACTGCGACCTGAGCGGCGACTGCGCCATTTTCGACTTCATCGCCGACCCGGGCGCTTGTCACGACGACGGGACGTACAACTTGTGGCTCAATTTCGACTTCGAAAATGCGCCCAATAATTTCTTCGACGTGATTTACAACGGGCAGGTGGTGGACTATTTTGCCCTCGCCAACCTGCCGGTCGTCATTCCCCATTTCAATTCCAACGGCGACTCAATTCAGCATATCACGGTCGCCATCAACGACCACCCGGAATGCAATGCTACCTTCGAATATGTAGCGCCCGATTGCGGCAACGCCAACGTGGTTTACCCTGGCGACGCCGATGCGGACAACATTGCCACGAATTATGATTTACTCAACATCGGCGTTGCCTTCGGCGCAGAAGGCGCTGCCCGGCAGCAGCAAGGCATCGAATGGCAAGGCTTGCAGGCGGAAGATTGGAGCCAAAATTTCGCCGATAACCTGAATTTCAAACACGCCGACTGCAACGGCAACGGCAAGGTGAACGCAGGCGACGTGGAAGCCATCCTGGTTAATTTTGGCGAAACGCACGGCAACGTTGCCGACCCGGTGCTGCTCGGCGGCACGGAAAACGATGCGCCTTTCTTCGTCGATTTGCCTTTGGCAAACGTCATGCAGTCGGGTCAGCAGTTCTCCGCCCCCATCATTTTGGGCACGGAAAACAAGCCGGTGAACGACCTGTACGGCATCGCCTTCACGTTGAAATTCGACCCGGAAATCATTGACCCTCAAAGCATTGAACTTCAATACGACCCAAGCTGGCTCGGCGTGAAAGACGTGAACCTGCTGACTTTGGACAAAACTTTCGCCGACGCAGGTTTGGTCAAAGCTGCCCTCGTGCGCACCGACCAAAACAACGTAAGCGGCTACGGTCAGGTGGCTGGCTTCATCGGCATCATTGACAACATCGCCGGAAAGGGCGCCATCAGCATCGAAATCGAGGACGTGAAAGCCATCCAGAAAAACGAGGTGCTCATCCCGCTGAACCGCCCGGTGGAAATCGTCGAGCTTTCGACGGGCACGGATTCTGAGTACAGCCAGCCCTTCGAGGTGTTCCCGAACCCGGCGGGCGACGTGGTTTATTTCCGCCACCCGGCAAACTTGCAGGTGGATAAAGTTGAAATCAAAGACGTAAACGGGAGGCTGATGACGCAGGCAGAAGTGCAAGCTAATCAACTGAACGTGAGCGACTTGGCGGCGGGAGTTTACTTTTTGAGAATCAAATCCGGAGAGCGGTATTTTATTGAAAGGATAGCCAAGTTTTAATTCCCAATAGTTTTTCGCTTTGTGATGAAGCCCACTTGCCGCTTGGCAGGTGGGCTTTTTTGTTGGGGTTTGTTTTCTGAAAGTAGCGGGCTATTTTTGTCAAAAATTCAAACCCATGATAATTCTCGAAGAAAGACAAACCATCACGCCATTGGAATATCTCGAAAGGGAAAAGCGCAAATCGAAAGAGGAGGGCAGGAGCGAGTATTTCGATGGCGTCATTTACGACATGCCTATGGTATCGAATGAACACGACCTAATCACTGGAAACCTATTCGGGCACTTTTGGACACACGTTCGACCCAAAGGCTACCGAATTACCACCTCAGATTTGAGAAGCAAAATTTCAGAAACCAAATATGCCCTTCCAGACCTGACAGTTGTGAAAGGTAAGGCAATTTTTAGTCCTGATGAATTTGACAACCTACTCAATCCCCACCTCATCATCGAAGTACTTTCCGACAGCACGGCTTGGAAAGACAGGGGCATTAAATTCAGAGCCTATCAAAAACTGGAAAGCCTTCAAGAATATATCATGGTATCGCAGTACGAATATTCGGTGGAGTGCTATTATCGGGATGAAACGGGCAAGTGGGTAATTGGCGAATATTATTCGAAGCCTGATGACGTGGTAAAATTTAAAAGCATACCATTTGAATTGACGGTGAAGGATATTTATGAAGGGGTGGAGTTTTAGTAGTTTGGATGTCCTATTCAGGCATACTTTGGTTTAGCTATATTTTGACCAAAGTAAGCCCATCAAGAATAAACCACGCTTTAACCATGACTTCAATTCTTTTCAGCGGCGCTATAATTTTCTTTCTTTTCATGGTGAATTTGGCAGCCCAAAAACCCTTTGAATGCACCGGGCAATTTTTTATCGGAATGACAAGCCCAGGCAGCGCCTTGCAGGAGTTGACCTATACGCCTTCCGCAAAAACGGTTGAATTTCAAACCATTAACCCGCAAGTATCCGTGCAAGTAGATGTGCTCGGCTTTTCCAGAGCCGACCATTTTATTTATGGTTGGGATTATCACGACAATTACCGATTGTTCAGGTTGGATGCGAACGGAGATGCCGAAATTCTTGACCATATACCGCTCCACAACATGGATTATTATGGCGGAGACGTCTCTCCAAACGGAAGATTTTTAGTCATTATCGGAGGTGTTGGAGCGGCAAATGGCATTCCGGCACACGACGTCGAGTTGGCAGTAATTGACTTATTTTCACCGGATTATGATATTGCATACCTGCCACTTCCCAATGAAGGCACAAGAACGTTTGACATTGCCTTCGACCCTCTTTCGGGCATACTTTACGGATATGATGTCCTGGCAAAACGGCTGATAGTATTTGACCCGTTTTCAGGAAAAATACTGACGCCTTTTCCTTCTACGCCCGATTTATTTATCGCCGGCGCTCTGTTTTTCGATCCTTTCGGCAATTTGTATTCGTATGGCAGTATCGTTGGCTCAGAAAAAAACACCCTTTTTAGTATTGACAAATCTACTGGCGTAGCGACGGTAATTGGAAAGGGACCCACCGCTTTCGGCGTGGACGGTTGTGCTTGTCCATTTTCAGTGGATATTCAGAAAAAAGTATCGCCGGACACGGTCGCTGCCTGTTCGGAGGTAACCTATACTTTCACCATTGTTAATTCAACGGGGCAATCGCTTGCAGGAATTGACTTGGTGGACGCTTTTCCAAATGGCTTTTCTCTCCTGGAAATAATCAGAAATCCTTTTGGCGGAACAAACGAAAGCACCGCTCAATATTTGAATTTGCGCAACCTGACTTTGCCGCCGGGCTTGGATTCCATCGTCGTGAAATCCAGCGTCGGGGTTATTGAGGAAGGTGAATATTTCAATCAAGCTGTATTGTCAAACCTCCCATTGGAGTTGGGAAAAACCAGGCTTTCAGATAACGGAACGACCCCGCTTGGCAGAGATAAAATCGGACTAATGGTTATTGGAAATAATTGTCCAAGAACGGAAGCGGCAAATGACTATCAGGTTTATGCTCCAAACGTCTTTTCACCCAATGGGGACGGCATCAACGACCGTTTTTTCCTGCAAGGCAATGACTTTATTTCAGTAAAAAGCCTGCGCATATTTTCCCGGTGGGGTGAGCTGGTTTTTGAAGCTGAAAATATGCCACTCAATGAATTTTCATTGGGATGGGATGGGACTTTTAAAGGAGAAAAATCAGGCAATGGCGTTTTTGCATGGTTGGCGGAAATTGAAACGGCGAATGGTGAAGTCAAGCGGGTTTATGGTAATGTTGCTATTCTGAAATAAAAAAGGCGACCCGGTCAGGTCGCCTTTTTTATTTCAGGAGTTAATTGAGCCTGCCTTTTTCGCCACTGTTCGAGCATATTCACCAAATTAAAAGATACGCCCGGTAACACTTCCACGTCCTCATTCCAATCATGAATGGTTTGTTGTTTGCCTTTTTCTGCCTTGATAAAAACTTTCGCCTCCGTGAAAATCCATATCACTTTTTCAACGCCACTTTCAAGGTATTCGGTGATTTTTTCCTGGATATACTTCATCTCGCCAATGTCTTCGGTGTCCGCCTGCACGTCAATTTCGATGGCAATGTCAGGCGAAACTTGAGAATAGTGGCGGTTCAAGGTTAGTCTTTCTAATTTAAAGATGGCTACGTCGGCGGCTCTTTTGCCTTGTTCGGGCATCATAATGCCTAATTCGCCAACGATGATGTCATACCCCTTTTCTTCAAGAGAAGGTGCCATTTTGATGCCGAAGCGGGTCTTTAACCACCCTTGCAAAGTGCTGTCTGCCATGATTTCTTCAAAAGTTTTTGTTCCGTTCAAGACATCCTTGTAGCCTTTGTAGTAAATAGGTTTGCCTCTGCTCACCTCGTAGATGAGGTAGTCGGGAATTTGTTTGGGAATTGGTTTTTCTACTTCTATTGCTTGCAATGTCTGGACACTCATTTGCTGTATTTTTTTTCAAAAGTAACGCTTTTTCAAATTGATAGGGAAGGAGTTTCATGTTTACTCCAAAAAATACATTTCATCTGCCGGTCGCAGCGCCCTCTTCATCCAAACCGGTCGCCGCAGCCCACCAGGCCCCGGCGCAGGTCTCGCCATCTTCAACCATTCCCGATAGACCTCCATGCTTTTCTTCGTATCCACGAAAATATCGCCGTACTCGTCGCCCGGTTGCGCCCGCTCGATGCGCACTTTTTGATGCCAGCAGTGCATGCCCGAAATCGGGTCGGGATGCACGGGGAAGGTGATATTTTGATGCACCCCGCCGTCGCTCCAGAAGATGCGGGCGCTGTCTTTGTCGTGGCTGGCAAAGGGTTGAATGCCAGCGAGTTGCTTCATTTTCCAGCCGCCATTTCCATCGTCGGAAATGCTCACGGTGGCGGTTGCCCAGCGGTTCCCGGCGGGGTCGTTGGGGCGTCGCCAGCGACCGAGATGATGCGAACAGGCGACCACGCCGGGCTTCATTCCTTCGGTCACCCAGACCTTGTCCACGAAGTAGCCTATTTCGGTGTTGATGCGCAGTAGGTCACCCGTTTTGACGCTGAAATTGGCGGCGTCGGACGGGTGCATCCAGATTGGATTGCGGTTCGCTATTTCATACAGCCATTTAGCATTGCCGCTGCGGCTATGAATTAAAGTCGGCAAACGGAAGGTCGGCACGAGCGGATATTCGCCTTTCGACTTGTCCATATTTTCTTCGTGAATATGGCTTTTGATATAACATGGGATGGCATATTCGCCCCATTTCCAGTCAATCATGGTCTGGCTGAAAAATTCATTTTTACCGCTCGGCGTTGGGAAGCCTTCGACGGCTTTTCCGTTGAAAATCAACCCGGTAGGTTTACCTTTCTTTGATATTGCGCCCGTTTCATTATTGATATCTGCGCCCTCTAATTCCTTTTCCGAAAGCGGTCGCATATTTCGCTCATATACTGACGACTCGACTAAATATGCGCCATATTTTCGCATATAGTCCAATGCCGACAAGCCTTCTTTTGCGGCAGTTTCAGGCAAGCCTTTCGTGTTTTCAAAAATATACTGGTAATATTCATCCACCGACACGCATTTGCCGGGGCGATATGGCGACTCGAAATGTTTGCGAATGCCGAGCGAGCCGTCCGGGTCAATGCGCCAACTGAGTTGCATCCAAAATTCGTCCTCCTCCCAAACTTCGCCAGGGTTCGACTCGTAGGTGAAGCGCACGTTTTGCCCGTCCCGCCTCGCTTTTTCCCGCAAAACCGGCTGACGGAAGGCAATCCACACGCCCGCATGAGTTTCATAAGTATTTAAATCATGCCGCTCGCTTGCCAAGCCCATCGGCAAAACGTAATCCGCAAAATATGCCGTCTCGCTCCAGGTCGGCGTCAACGCAATATGGCAGCCGAAACACTTTTCATCTTTAAAAGCATCCATCCACATAAATCCGTCGGGATACGTCCAAACCGGATTAAATACCCTTGAAAAATAAGTGTCCATATAACCTCGACCTTCTTTTAAAAAGTGGGGCAGGAGGAAACTCATCTCGAAGTATGCGAGAGGATATTCTTTCGGAAAATGCAGTTCATTCCAGAATTTCTGCGCCGGTGGAACATCAAAAAATTTAGGGTTGAATTTATTCCACGTATTCGGCGAAGTGCCGCCAACCGTGCCGACCGAGCCGGTCAATACGTTCAAAAAATGCAGGCAACGAGCCACCGCCCAGCCGCCGAGGTTGCCGGAACCTGCGCTGCGCCAATTATGCGTGGACAAACGTGTGCCTGCCTCGCCGATGATTTTAGCGACCTCCCGTATTTGGCTCGCTTTTGCGCCGCTTTCTTTTTCGGCATATTCAGGCGTATAATCAGCGTATGTTTCAATTAATGTCTCGATAAATACCTCGAAAGTGCAGGGTATTTCCGGGTGCATATTTTTCAGAAATTCATCCCAATTCACCCAATTTTCCAAATATGGGCGATTATACCAGCCATTAATTAAAAGCTCCCGTGCGATGGCAAGCAACAGCGCCGCTTCGGTTCCGGGATATGTTGGCATCCAATAATCAGCCATGCTCGCCGTGTTCGAAAGGCGTGGGTCGAGGACGATAAGCTTCGCCCCGTTCATTTTTCCCTCGATAATTCGCTGCGCATGAGGGTTGAAATAATGCCCGCTTTCGAGGTGAGCGGAGAGCAAAAGAATGGCTTTGGCATTGGCGTGGTCGGGCGAAGGGCGGTCGTGACCGTACCAAATAGCATAGCCAAAACGAGCGCCGCTGCTGCAAAT
>CAZHLB010000298.1:0-8042 GCA_964533005.1 uncultured Saprospiraceae bacterium | reverse complement strand
GCCGGACAACTCGATTACTGCCATTTTGCAGGGTCGCAAACGTTTCCGGCTGGTGAAAATGGTGGCGGAAAACCCCTTCATGCAAGGCACGGTCGAGGAGCTTGCCTACCAGTTGCCGAAGGCCAGGCTTGAATTTGAGGCGCTCGTCGCCAGCGTCCACGACAAGGCTCGGCAAATCATCCAGCTTTCGCCGCAAATCTCCACCGAGGCAGTTTTGATGCTGCGCAATATTTACAACCCCAGTTTTCTCATCAATTTCATCGCCTCCAACCTCGGCGTGAAACTCAGCTCCAAGCAGGCGATTTTGGAAAAAAACAACCTGAAAGAAAAGGCGGAAGCCCTGCTGGCGAGCATGGACACCGAGCTGCAATTGCTCGAATTGAAAGACAAAATCGAGAGCAAAGTCCGCACGGACATTGAAAAGCAGCAGCGTGACTACTACCTGAGCCAGCAACTCAAAACCATCCAAGAAGAACTGGGGCAGCAAAACCCGCACGAGGAAGATTTGCGCTCGCTTGGCGAGCGGGCAAAAAAGAAAAAGTGGCCCAAAGCCGCTGCCGAAGCCTTCGAGCGGGAACACAACAAGGTGCGCCGGATGAACCCGATGGTCGCCGAGTTTGCCATCCAGGTGAACTACTTAGAACTGATGCTCGAACTGCCCTGGGATGAATTCACGAAGGACAATTTCGACCTGAACAAAGCCAAAAAAATCCTCGACAAAGACCACTACGGGCTGGAAAAAGTCAAAGAGCGCATCCTCCAGCACCTCGCCGTTTTGAAACTGAAAGGAGACATGAAAGCCCCGATTCTTTGCTTGGTAGGCCCTCCCGGCGTCGGAAAAACTTCGCTCGGCAAGTCCGTTGCCAATGCCATCAAGCGCCGCTTCGTGCGGATGTCGCTGGGCGGTTTGCACGACGAGGCGGAAATCAGGGGGCATCGCAAAACCTACATCGGCGCTTTGCCGGGGCGCATCATTCAATCGCTGAAAAAGGCAGGCGCCAGCAACCCCGTCTTCATTCTCGACGAGATTGACAAAGTGGGGCAGGATTTTCGGGGCGACCCAAGCTCCGCCCTACTCGAAGTCCTCGACCCTGAGCAAAACTCGACCTTCTACGACAACTACCTCGAACTGGAATACGACCTGTCGAAAGTGCTGTTTATCGCCACCGCCAACAGCATCGCCAACATCCAGCCTGCCCTGCTCGACCGGATGGAGATGATTTACCTGAGCGGCTACTCGATGGAGGAAAAAATCGAAATCGCCAAGCGCCACCTTGTCCCCCAGTTGCTCAAAGAGCATGGTTTGCAGGCGAAACACGTGCAGTTCACTAAGCAAATGCTCACGCATATCATCCGGCAATACACGCGTGAAGCCGGTGTGCGCAGCCTGAGCCGCCAGCTCGCAGCGGTGATGCGAGCGGTGGCGAAAAAAGTGGCGATGGAGGAGGCGTACAACGTGACGCTCAAGCCGGAAGAATTGAAGCCGATGCTGGGGCCCTCGATATTTTCGCACGATTTGTACCAGGAAGCGCAAGTGCCCGGCGTCGCCATCGGCTTGGCATGGACGAGCGTGGGCGGCGAGATTTTATTCGTGGAAACCAGCCTCAGCAAAGGCAAAGGCATGTTGACCATGACCGGCAACCTCGGCAGCGTGATGAAAGAATCCGCCAGCACGGCGCTCAGTTTCATCAAGGCAAACACGACGGTGCTTGGCATTGACCCGAAGGTTATCGAGGAGCATGACATTCACCTGCACGTGCCCGAAGGCGCTATTCCGAAGGATGGGCCCTCCGCTGGCATCACCATGCTGACTTCGCTGGCTTCCGCTTTCACCAGAAAGCACGTCAAGCCATTTGTCGCCATGACCGGCGAAATCACCCTGCGGGGAAAAGTGCTGCCGGTCGGCGGCATCAAGGAAAAAATTCTGGCAGCGAAGCGGGCGGGCATCAAGGAGATTGTGCTTTGCAAGGAGAACCAGAAGAATGTGGAGGAAATTAAAGCGGAATACATTCTGGGGCTGAATTTTAAGTACGTGGAGAAGATGAGCGAGGTGTTGGGGATGGCGCTGGATGGAGAGGTGAAGAAAAAGAAAGCATAAGTGCTGAGTTACTGACGAATTACCGCTGACCCCCTCTGACCCGTCGAATCATCCTGCGAAGGCGATGAGATCGCCGGTGATGGCGTTGTGTTGTGGTTCGCCTTTGCCAGCGTGAAGGTGCCAGATTGTTAAGCTATTTAAATGAAAATGGAATTAAGCCATTGGAAGGATTGGTAAGGAACTCCACCTGGCTTGCAGCCCATATTTCATTTCCGGCTTTATTGAAGTGAGTAGGGTCAGTATTCCAATAATATTTTTCGACTTTGGTATTTTCAATAATTGGCTTCAGGCGCTCGTAAGAATTTAAGAACGGTATATGTTCTTTGGCAGCAAATTCCTCTAAAACAGTATGGGGCTTATTTGACCATTCGCCTGCATATTGTGGGTAATGAGGCACTCCGGTAAGCATGACTTTTATGTTTTTATCTTTTAAAAAGCGAACCGTTTTGGATAAAAATCCTAAAGAATTATTTACGCAACTATCCACCTTTTTATCCCATTCCAAGGAAAGCCAGTTTGCGCTTTTGTCAAATTCTGCACACTTTTTAACCTTGGTTTTTAAAAGAGCCGTATTGATTAACCTGAAGGTGGAAGTATGCTCTGCCAGGAAATTATAAAGTGAGCCATAGTTGCTTAATCTGCAAAAACCTTCCGGGTATAAATAGGTTCTTGGGTTTTTCTTTTCCTTTATACCGTCAATAGAAATCAAATCTCCATTTTGAAAAATGGCATGGCTATTCAAATAATTATAGTCGTTTGCTACGTCCGTCATGTCAACGCATATCACGATGAGGTCAGGGCTATATTTTATCAGTTCGTTTTTAACGAGGAGATAATAAAGGGCTGGCGAATAGCTCGAAGTGCCCGTATTGATGACTTCAATTTTCACGTCGGGGGCAACTGATTGGTTTAATTTTTTTTCCACAACTTCAACCATCTTGTTTTCAGGGGCAACTACTCCTTGCACGTTGGAGTCGCCGACGAAAAAGATTCTAAAAGTGCGCGCCTCTTTTTGGGTTGGAATGTCATATTCTTCTACCCAACGATTGCCATTGGTGACCAAATAATATGGTTCGCTTCTATTTTGGTCATGAAATCTGATGTATGGCTTCCAAGTGTGGTGAAGAATTGGATGAGCGTCTAAAATGCCGCCTTTATCCTCAAAATATTTAACAGCAAAGAATGACAGCAATTCTAGAAGGAGAAGGTTAATGCCAATAATAAAGGCATATAGCTTGATTTTATTTCCGGGTTTGCGACTCATTTTTTGTTTAGTAACGTGGGCGAAATAACATGCACTTCTTCGAGCGGCGGGGTTTCAAAACCCCGCTGCACAAAAGTCAGAACTCTCCGAAAGTGCCGATTTTGCTTCTCAAGTTTTTGAATAATCCAACTCCACCGGCTTATACCCTCCCTTCGATTTGAAGTACAAAATCAATCCCACGTAACAAATCAGCATCAGCACCGGGAACAGCGCCACCGTTTGCAAAGCGCCTTTTTTCGCACCGGCTTGAATTTGCTCGATGGGCTGCCGCTCTGTTTCAGGCGCAGCGGCGACCTTGTCGTGGTCGAGGCTCAGGTACTTGCCGAAGATGCCCGTCTTTTCCTGCACGACGTAGGTGGCGTGAAGTTGAGTGCTGTTCGCAGCGTCGTAGGCAGTGATTTCTTTGTCCACCTGCCTGTCCTGGATGTTGCCGAGGAAGGGACCCCCGAC
The DNA here is from genome assembly GCA_964533005.1 of uncultured Saprospiraceae bacterium. Lineage (GTDB taxonomy): Bacteria > Bacteroidota > Bacteroidia > Chitinophagales > Saprospiraceae > UBA6168. Next base: position 4,230 of record CAZHLB010000298.1, on the reverse strand, counting down.
GATACCTGCAGCCAGCATTCCCACCGCCGCCACGCCATTCAAAGTCAAAGCGCCGCCTCGGGGAAACTGCTCGGCGACCACGCCCAGCGTCGTGGGCCAGAAAAATGTCTTGCCCACGCCGTACAAAGTTGCCGCCAGCAAAATCATCGCCCCGGTAGCTTTTGACAAAAAGAACAAACCGCAAGCCGCCAGGAAAGCGCAAGCCGCCAGCAAACCCAGCGGCGACAGGCGATGCACGATGGGTCCGGCGAAAAAGCGCAAAATCATCATTATCAAAGAAGTATAGACCAAAACCCAGCCCCCGGCGATGCCCATGTTTGCCATTTCGCCAGCCATGAGGTCGGAAATCCAACTGTCCACACCAAGTTCAGTGATGGCGAGCGGCATCATGATGAGCAGCATCAAAATGAACATCGGGCGACCAAGCGATTTGGTAACCCAGCCGAAAGCTCCCGTCGCTGCGAAAATGATGACCCAGGTCAGCCCGGCAGGGAATTGGAAAATCCGCCCGATTTCCAGGAAGACCATCACGCTGATAATCAAAGCGCCGAGGATGCCGACCTCCTTGAGCATTTCTTGGTACGAAACACCCGCCGCCACCCGCTCCTGCACGGGGAATTTTTTGTTCCAAAGCATGATGGCATAAGCCACCACCGGAATCAAAATCAAACCCACCTTCGTCTGCCAGCCAAAGCTGCTGCCGAGCATCAGCGTTAAAATGCCGCCCAGCACCAAGCCACCGGGCCACCCGGCATGAAGCGTGTTGAGCCACTTGGTTTTGTCCTTTCGGAAAAGCGTCGTCACGACCGGGTTGATGTATGCCTCGACGGTGCCGTTGCCCAATGCGCAGATGAAAGTACCGATGTAAAGCCACCAATAATCCTTCGCCATGATAGTAATCACGGCGCTGAGGACGTGGCAAATCAGCCCGAAAAGCATGGCATTTCGGTAGCCGATGCGGTCAATCACGAGGCTGAAAAGCACGATGCTGATAGCAAAGGGCCAAAGCCCGACGCCAAGCAATTCGCCCTTTTGCGTCTCGGTCAGGTTGAACTCGGCAGCCCAGTCGCCGATGATGAGCGCCCGAATGATGAAGCCGAAGGAAGTAGCGATGAGTGCGATGAAGCAGCCCCAGAAGAGTTTCATGTCGGGCGCTTCGGAGGAAGCGGAAGTGTTGGAAGTCGCCATAAAGTTGAGTTTTCGTTGGATTGGGAAGCGATGATTTACCGGTGGAAAATTTTGAAAAAATTTTCCACCGGGAAATCATCGCTTCCCAAAGCCGCTTTTTAATGCGGGAAAAATAGGAAGAATAGCAGGATTGCTTACAAGCCCTTCAAAATCTCTTGCTGCCGTTTGCCCAGGTTCATCATATCGAGCAAAGTCAGCGACATCAAATCTTCCAAATTGCCGAAAGCTTCCTGGTAATCCCGGCGGCTGGCTTCGATGACTTCCCAGGCTTCTTCCCGGTTATAGACGTGCGTGATTTCCACCTGCCCGCTCTCGCCCGGCAAGTGTTTGTAGGTGAGAAAATAGTGTCGCAGGCGGTCAACGATGCCCTGCGGCAATTCGGAAATGTCCTGGAACGAGCCGTACAACTCATCGTCTTTGAGCACGGCGATGATTTTGTCGTCCGCCTCGTTGTCGTCAATCATGCGCAAGCCGCCGATGGGAATGGCACGCACGAGGATGTCGCCGTGTGTGATTTCCCGCTCGGTCAGCACACAAATGTCAAGCGGGTCGTCGTCGCCGATGATGCCGGTTTTGCCGGTTTTCGCCATGCAAAAATTGCCGACTTGCTGCTTGCAATAAGTCTGCGGCAGGAAACCGTACAATGCTGGGACGATGTTTGAAAACTTCTGCGGGCGGTCAACTTTCAGATAGCCGGTGCGCTTGTCAATCTCATATTTGACCGTGTCGGAGGGAATGATTTCGATGAAAGTAGTCACCACTTTGGGCGCTTCCGCTCCGATTTCGATGCCGTGCCAGGGATGCGACTTGTAACGTAAGCCGACCATTTTCCAGATTTTCTGAAAGGCTTGTTGATTCATGATTGTGTTTTTGAACTAGGATAACCGGGATAACAAAGGATGTTTAAGATTCAAAAGGGGATGGCTCGTCTGAATCTTAAACATCCTTTGTTATCCCGGTTATCCTAGTTCAACATGCGGCGAAAGTAGTGGCAAACCCCACGCTCGTCGAGACATTTCGCCAGCCTCTTTGAAAAACTTTCTATCTTTCTCAAAACAAAAGTGATTTGGTGATTTGGCGATTTGGTGGTTGGGACGTTGGGCGTTCCAACCACCAAATCACCAAATCACCAAACCACCAACTCCATCATGGCAATCTTCAACGACCTGAAAAAAATTCTTTTCGGCGCAAAAGCCGTCAGCCAGTCCGCCGCAGAAAAAACTGTCGAAGCTGGCAAGGAAGCCACCGAAAACATTGCTGAAACAGGCGGCGAGCTTTGGGAAAAGACCAAAGAAAAAGTCGAGCAAATCGGCGCCGTCATCCTCGACAAGGCAGGCTCGGTAGCTGAAAAAGCAGGTGAGTTCACCGAAGCCGTCGGTAGCAAAGTGCTGCAAGCCAAAGAAGTAGCAAAGGACAAACTGAATGATTGGACAGGCGACCCCGGCAAAAATGAAGACGTGATGGACGACATCCTTGCTGAAACAAAAACGCCGCCGTCTGCCGCAAGCCAGGAAGATGAAATGCTCGACCTGCCCGTCTTCGCCGCCGAACCTGCCGACCAGCCAAAACAAGCGCAACCAGTTGAAAATGAACCTTTCATGTCTGCCGACTTGAATCCTGCTGCCGCTTCACCAGGCACAACGGTCGTTGAAAAATCAAACCCTGCGCTCGAAAAAGCAGCAGACATAGCGAGCAAAGTCGGCGAAAAAGTGCTGGAAACAGGCAGCCACCTCGCTGAAAAATTTGGCGAAAAATCGGAGCAAGTCGGCAGTTACCTCTTTGAAAAAGGCGGCGAAGCCATGGAAAAAGCCAAAGACATCGCCGAAGACGTGGGCACCGTCGTGCTGCAAAAAGGCGGCGAAGCATTTGAGCGGGCGAAAGATTTTGCAGGCGACCTCGGTGAGAAATTCCGCCAAGCCAAAGACGACCTTTTTGCCAAAGCACAGGCGGAAGCTGAAAAAGAAGGCGACACGGATAGCCTGATTGAAAAAGCCAAAAACCTCTCGCAAAAATTGGAGGACAAAATCACCGGCAACAACGCCAAATTCGCCGACAAGCCTATGGACGTGGGTGGCTCGGAACTCAACAAACACGGCAGTTTTTGGGAAAAAGCTGACCGCTTTGCCAAAGGCGATTACCACAATCAAGGCGAGCGCCTCAAGCCCGGCGAGATAAAAATCGAGGAGGAAACACTGGAATTGAAACCCATCAAAAAGAGCGGAGAAAAAGGGGAAGGCTTGATTGATGACGCCATCATTGACGACGATAAATGAATGGCTAAATGGTTAAATGGCTGAATGGTTGACAAGCCATTTAGCCATTCAGCCATTCAGCCATTTAGCCATTTAGCCATAAACTTTCCTGATTTTATAAGGCTTCTTCTGCTGCGATTCAAAGTACGTCCGCATCTGAATTTCCACCACAATTCCAACCGTAATCAATTGAATGCCAGCAATCACGAGCATCAAGCCGAGGATGAGCAGCGGCTTGCCCCAGATGTCGTGACCCAGGATTTTTTTCACCCCCAGGAATAAATTGATGAGCGCACCGACCGCAAACAATGCCACGCCTGCATTGCCAAACAAGTGCATCGGGCGCTGCATGTACCGCTTGAAAAACAGCATCAGCAACAGGTCGGAAATCACTTTGAAAGTGCGGCTCAAACCATATTTCGACTTCCCGAAACGGCGAGGGTGGTGCCTGACTTGCACCTGCGTAATTTTTGCCCCCTCCAGGTGTGCCAGCACCGGAATGAAGCGGTGCAGTTCGCCGTACAAGCCCATGTCTTTGGCGATTTCGCTGCGAAAAACTTTCAGGGCGCAGCCGTAGTCCTTCATTTTGACACCGGCGGAGGAGCGGATAATCCAGTTGGCAATCAGGCTGGGGATTTTTCGCAGAAAAAAATCGTCCTGCCTGTTTGCACGGATGCCTGCGACCATGTCCCAGTTGCCTTTTTCTGCCAGTTCGAGCATTGGCAAAATGTCGGCAGGGTGGTTTTGCAGGTCGCCGTCGAGGGTGACGATGTATTGCCCCTGGGCATTA
>CAZHLB010000297.1:0-8052 GCA_964533005.1 uncultured Saprospiraceae bacterium | reverse complement strand
TGCGGCATTGCTACAAACATCGCCGCCCCTCCGGGGCTATTCTATGGGTAATGGACAGGGTTTGAAACCCTGCCGTCGTTTGAAGCCCGACCTTTCCGAAAGTTTCAAACTTTCGGAAAGGTTTGCCCATCAACCTCTCATTTTTGCCCCATGAAAATCTCCATACTCCTGCCCGTTTTCAACACCGCTCCCTTCCTCCGAGAGTGCCTCGACAGCATCCTCGCCCAGACGGAAACGGATTGGGAATTGCTGGCAGTGGACGATTTTTCTACCGACGAAAGCCTTGCCATTTTAAGCGAATACGCCCGCCTCGACAGCCGCATCAGGTTCTTTCAGAATGACAAAAAAGGCATCGTCCCCGCCCTGCGCCTCGCCTTGAAAAATGCCACCGGCGACCTCGTCACCCGCATGGACAGCGACGACCGGATGCGCCCGGAAAAGCTCGCAGCCTTGAAATCGCTCTTGCTGAAACATGGCAAAGGGCACGTGGCGACCGGCATGATTGCCTATTTCTCCAAAACCGGCGTCGCCGCTGGCTACCGCCGCTACGCCGACTGGCTGAACAAGCTCACCTACGAGAGCCGGAACTTCGAGGAAATTTACAAGGAATGCACCGTGCCCAGTCCTTGCTGGATGTGCTGGCGCTCAGACCTGGAACGGGTCGGCGGCTTCGACGAAGAGGTTTACCCGGAAGACTACGACCTCGTTTTCCGCTGGCGGCAGGCGGGCTACGAAATCGTTGCCAGCCGGGAAGTTCTGCACCTCTGGCGTGACCACCCCGACCGGGCTTCCCGCACCAACCCGCTCTACCTCGACAACAGCTACCTCGACTTAAAAACCCGCTGGTTTTTCCGCCTCGACCGGCAGCCGGAGCGCCCGCTGGTGCTTTGGGGCGCAGGCAGCAAAGGCAAGCGACTGGCGAATTTGGTTGCCGTGCGAAACGAAGATTTTTTTTGGGTGACGAACAACCCGGCGAAGTGGGGGAAGAAAATAGCCGGGCTTTGGCTGGAAAATTTCGAGGTCGTTGCCGGGTTGAAAAACCCGCAAATCATCGTTGCGGTGGCAGCGCCGGACGACCAGCGGAAAATTTTGCATTGGCTTGAAAGACAGCGGTTTGTGGCGGGGGAGCATTACTTTTTCTTTTGCTGAATATGCTTTTCTTTGCGGGAAAACAAAACCACTTGTTATGGGCAAACTATGCACACGTCAGCATTTCATTGAATACCTGAGTTATAATCACGTTGAGAAGCAATGCCTCCTTGCACGATGTCTATGGGAAAGGTATCAAAAAGACTATGGCAAGGATGGCTACATTCAAACCGTTGCCGAAAATGGAGAAGTCGAAGATGGGCAAATTGATGTCCAGGTCAAAGCAACTGATTTCATCGAGCGCCGCAAAAAATCGAATAATTTCTATTTCGACGTGGAAAAAAAAGTGTTGGACAGGTGGTTCAACAAATTTATCCCCATGTTGCTTGTGTTGTATGACGCTCAAAGTGAAAAGGCTTACTACATCGAAATCAGGCAATATTTCAAGCAAAAAGGATTGGCGGTGGAGCAAATCAATAAATTTGTTCGCTTGTTTATCCCGGAAGAAAACATCTTGACTCCCGATGCAATCCTGCAATTCAGAAAGTTTAAAAACGAGAATTTATGAGACCATACAAAGCTGTTCAAAAATTGAAAATCACTTATGGCGAACTTCACAAAGCCATGAAAAACCTCGGTTTCCAGCAAAGAACCGGAAAAAGCAACGATGAAGTTAAGGAACAACTTTTGGGCAAGCCTCGCTATTTCATACTGTATTTTAATGAGACGCACAAAAGGTTTTATCCCGTTATTTTATCAGAAGATGAAGCGATGGTTGACCCTTATGATTTGTACCACATTTCAAGGCAACTTTCTGATTTCGGTTACATCGAAAATCAAGATGATTTAATTGAAATGATTGAAAAAAACCGCATCGCCGAAAGACAAGCTGTCCCCGTCTGACGTCCCTGATTTTTCATTTTTCCCTGAAATGACGCATGAAAAAAGCCCGGTGGTATTCCACCGGGCTTTTTTCATGCGTCAATCAGGTACATCCCCATTTTTCCCTTGTTTTTCACCTCCACCTCCCCTCGATAATTTCCTGCAAATTGCTGATTGACAAGCCGGTACGTCGCCTCCGAAAGATTCACGTGCCCCGGCACGCAGTTGCTTTCCATCCGGCTGGCGACGTTGACCGTGTCGCCCCAAATATCGTAAGCGAATTTTTTGCTGCCCACCACGCCTGCCACCACCTCGCCCGTGTGGACGCCGATGCGGATTTGCCATTTGGGCTTGCCTTGCGCCACATTTTGGCGGTTGCGGTTTTCGATGAAAGCGAGCATTTCCACCCCGGCGGCGACGGCGTCTTGCGGGTGGGTTTGATTGGGCGCAGGCAAGCCGCCGGCGCACATGTAGCTGTCACCCATCGTCTTGATTTTTTCCAGCCCATGTTTTTCCACGATTTCATCGAAGGCGAGAAAACACTCGTTCAATTCTTGCACCACCTGTGCAGGCGGCATGGTCGAGGCGATTTTGGTGAAACCTTCAAAATCGGTGAACAGTACCGTGACCGAGTCGTAATGCTGCGGTTTGGCGGCGCCGGTGGTTTTCAATTCCTGCGCAACTTCAACAGGCAGGATGTTGAGCAACAAGTTTTCAGCCCTGCCTCGCTCGGCGTCAATCTCCTCCTTTTGCGATGCGATTTGGTGGTTTTGCGAAGCCAGGCGCTTGTTCAGGCGGCGAGCGTAGAGCCAACTTGCGAAAATCACCAGGAGGATGGCGGCAAGCAAAGCGCCGAGGCGGTAGGCGTTCTGCTGAAATTGCTCTTGCTGTGCTAACTCCAACTCATTCAGCCGTTTGTCTTTTTCGAGCAAAACAATCCGACCCTGTTGTTCAGCGGCTTGCCGGTCGTTTTCGAGGCTATCTACCAAGTGATGGCGGTTGAGTTTGTCAATTTCACTCTTTCGTTTTGCCGCCAGCAATTCCTGCGTGGCGAGCCGCAGGGCAGCGGCGGCTCGTGCGGCTTCAAGCTCGGTGGCTCTCAGGTTGGCGTCCCTCGCTTTTTTTTCTTCCGCCAACAAGGCGATTTGTTTTGCCTGCCTGTCGGCTTCGATTATCAATTTGTCATTTTCAAGTTCCTTGGTCAGATTCGACAATTGAAGCTGGCTCATGGCGAGGTCTTGAATTTCCTGGTCTTTCAGGTTCTGGCTGATTTCATGCTCTTTTTCTTCGAGCAAAGCGTGAAGATTTTCTAGGTTTTGCTGATTTAGACGCTCTTCCCGCAGCAGGCTGTCCTTGAGCCAGAGGTGTTTTTTATAAAAATCGAGCGCCTTGTCGTACTCGAAAAGTTGCTGGTAAACCTGCGAAGCCACGTCGTAGGCGTCGCACAGCACCTGGGCATTTTTGGATTTGGCGGCGGATTTCAGCGCCAGTTCATTGTAGCGCAACGCACCGTACACGTCCTGATTTTTCAGGTGAATCGTGGCGATGAGGTGCTGCACGTAGCTTTTTTCGACCTCCTCGGCGTTTGCCAGCAAGAGGGTTTTCACCGCCTTTTCCGAATCGCCGAGATTGTGCTGGGCGATGCCGAGATTGGTGTAAACGTAGCCGGGCGTGCAGGTTCCGGTGGAGGCGGAAAGTGAGTCTGCCGAGGAAAAATAGCGGGCGGCGGCGGCATGGTCTTTCGCTTGGCTGGCAGCAAAACCGAGGTTGTTCAGCGCCGTCATTGCGGTCGGAAGGTCGCCTTGCGCCAGCGCCAACGCCTTGATTTTCAGGTAATAATTGCTCGCTTTTGGAAATTGCCGCATGGCGGCGCAGGCGTCGGCGAGTTTTTGAAGCGCCTGCACAGAGGGCTGGTAGCGATTGGCTTTTTCATGTTTTTCCAGCACTATCAACATGACGTCGTGAGCTTGCTGCGGCTGCCCGTTGTCGAGCAAAGTTTCCGCCAGGAGGGTTTGCACTGCCAGCCAATCGTCTTCCGTTCCAGCATTTCTTGCCAGCGTTACCGCCTGTTCAAACCATATCTGCGCACGGGAATGCAGCTCCAGGCGGCGATACAATTTCCCCAGGCGGAGGCAGGGGGCGAGCATCTTTGCCGGGTTGAATTCCTTTTCCGCAAGGCGCAAGTCAACCAGTGCCTGGCGCAGTTCTTCGATGAGCGGAGCGGCGAACTGTTCTTTGTCACTCAAAGATTTAATCGTGTCGGGAGGCGGCTCGTTGGCGGCGAGCGAAAAGCTGGCGAGCACAAAAATGGCAGCGAGGAAATGTTTCATATTTTTTCAGTGGAAAATTGGTGAAAGGTTTTGGTGCAGCGGGTTTCAAACCCTGCCGACGTTGAGGTTTAGGCGAAAAAAAAATCCAAAGGCAGGGTCGGGGTATGCCTTTGGATTTTGCCGTGAGAAAGAATGTTCTACAAATGAGATGCATCTCAACCTGCTGCCTGGCTTGCTCCTTCTTGCGCAATAATCGCCTGCACCTGGTCTTCGGGGAGATTGAATGCTTTTGCAATTTCTAAAACCGACAAGCCAACCAGGTACATGTGATAGATGGCTTTGTGCATTTGACGAGCCATAACTTTAGCCTGGTTTTCAGCTTTTTTAGTTTGGTTTTCAGCTTTTTTGGCTTGACTCTCCGCCTTTTTGACACGCCTTAACACATCTTGAGGAAATGCGCCGTAGGCTCCATGAAACATGGCATCTGCAAGCCTTCTTACTTGAGGCGACTTTGCGATATCCGGCATAGCTTCTTCCATTTGAATTTTTTCATGCAATCGTTTCACAAAAATGTCTTCCAGCCTGGAAGGCAGCGAAACGAAGTATTCCACAAAAATAAGCAGGTGCGCCAATTTTTGGTTGTCCATGTTTTTCGCTGCTGCCAGTTCGTACAGTTTTTCCTTCAACAACAGCCGGTCGTCGAGGTTGCCCTTGGTTTTCAAAACGTATTGAATAGCGAGGATGGCTATGACAAACGGGTTTTCCGAAGCCTGCAACGCCTGCTCGTCCTGATTCCAGGCAACAAAAACAGGGAACTCGTAACGCAGCTTGGTCTTGGCGAAGCTGTATTCATAGAAATTCACCTGGTTCGGGTTTTTTTCGCCTGCAAACAGCACCAGGGCTGCGATGTCCTCGATTTTGTGCTGGAGGAAAAGCAACATCCGGTATTCGAGCATCCGCTTGCCAAAGTTGATTTTTGGGTCAACCTCGATTTCCCAGTGCAGCAGCAGCCATTTTTCCTCGCCCGTCAGCAGCCAGAGTTTGGCGAGGATGTCGCAGTATTTCGCCCCTCCCAAGTAGGCTTTGATGAGCCGACGCATGGCTTGTTCCATGAATTCGGGCGGGCGTTTCCAGTCCACCTGCGCTGCAAGTTCCGGGTGCATCAGTTCGAGAGCTTCCCGGAACAGCTTTTTGATGATGTCCTTCAAATTGGTGTCGAAGTCCACCTGGACTTCTGGTTTGCGGCGAGTTTTTGTCATAGTAAAGGGTAAGTTCTCAGCACTACTTTTTTGATTAAATGATTGAAGATTAAATGATTAAATGATTGTTGATGGAATGGAGAATGGTCGGATGTGCGATATTGCCAGACATCGCACATCCAACCATTCTCCATTCCATCAACAATCATTTAATCATTTAATCTTCAATCATTTAATCGAAAAAACCAAGCTGAAATTCAGTGTGACTCATATTCATTCGAGGTAGTAATTCATCCCAAGTCGAAAGGTAAATCCCGTCTGCGGGTTGTAATGCAAATCATCCGGCGACCGGCTGGCGGGAATGCCGGGGTATTCCTTATTCATCAGGTTGATGCATTTCACGTAGGCGTCAAAACGGTCGGTGAAAGCGTATCGGGCGACCAGGTCTATCGTGCCGAATTTTTGCTTCACCGTATTTTCCGTCGTGGTACGTCCGGTGGCTTTTACGTGGACGTAGTCGAAGGCGAGTTTGCCCTTTTTCAAAAGGCTGATAATCAACCGCAACTGATGTTGCGTACCACTGTAAACCGGCAAAAAGTAAATGTTCTCATTGGTTTCGGGCGTATTCAAAGTACCTTTTATCCAGGAAAAATTGTAGTGCCCTTGCACGGCTCTGGCATCGTTGACATACAAATCAATGTAAAAATGCACCTGCCCTCCGGTGTACTTGATTTTCGACCCTTGGGCGTTGCGAAAACCTAACGAGTTGATGTATTCCGTCGAGTCGGCATTGAAACCCATGCCCCAAGGTTGAAAACTCGCCAGGTTGGAAGTTTCGTTTCTGAAATAAGTAAAATCCACGGCTGCCCGCTCGCCTGTTTTCCACCGGATGCCGCTCTCCCAGGAGGTGGTCGTCTCGGGATTTAGCTGCTGGAAAGGACGGCTCATAACCTCCAAAAAATTAGAATTGATGCCATACGTCACGCTTTTGTAGAACTCGCCGGGCAGGCGGAACGCCCGTCCCCAGGAAGTGCGCAAGTTGATGTCATCGCTAATTTTGACCAAACCCGCCAGCCGGGGCGAAAGCTGGGTGAAATTAACTTCGAGACTATCCACAGCGTCGCTTTGTTCGGCAAACGAGGCATAGTTCAAGCCTCCCACCAGCGTGAACCGCTTGCTGGTGTAAAAAACTTGCCCGAAGAGGTTGCTTTCACCGGCGAACCGAAATTGGGGCTGGATGCTGAAGGCGCCTTCATCGTTTGCCAAATCGTCGTTGGAAAACAAGTCCCTGTTCGCTTTGCCTGGTCGGGAGAGCAGCCCCGTGAAGGGATTGCCAACCGTAAATCTGAGGTTCAAGCCCGCGGTTACCGACATTAATTTCAGCAGGCGAAACGTGCGAACGTGCTCGAAGCGGCCCTCGTCAGAGTCGCCGTAAGCGTAGCGCAAGCCGTTGAGATAAGTATCATAGTGCCCCTTAAAAATTTCAGGTAGTGGCGCAGCGGCGGTGTCGAGCAAGTTGGAAATCGCTACGGATGCGCGGAACAACTCGCCTGCCACTTGCGGGCGCACCCACAAAATGCTGGAGCGGTTGTCGAGGCGGTATCGGGTGTAGGTGAAATCGGTCTTGGCATTCCGCTTCGATTTATTGCCAAAAATGTTCAGGTTGAAGCGCCAGATGCCTTCGCCGGTGTAGGTGAGCGGGTTGCGGTAGCTGACCGCCAGGGGGTTCAGACCGATTGAGCTATGGTCTCGCCGGTACATGCTTTCCACTGAAAAACTAAGGCTGCGATAATTGAGGGTGATGCCGAATTTGCGGCTCATGTGAGGTGTGTTGGTCAATACGGGCTTGTCGGGCGGCGCATTGCCGTAGTTGTCGAAGGCGGTGTAAGAAACATCGGTTGTGTCTCGCAGGTAGGTTTTAGGATTGTAGTTGAAATCCGTGTCGTAAAAAATGTTCCGCCGCTCCAAAAGCACGTTGCTGGCGTAGGCGAAGTAGCGGAAAATATGCTTGTCTCGCCCCAGCTTCCCGCCGAACATCACGTTGACACTGCTGTACAAACCTTGCCCGACGGACAATTCCGCTTGCATGAAAACAGGCTTTTCCGACTGCCGGGTGATGATGTTGATGATGCCCGCCGAAGCATCCGAGCCGTAGAGCGCAGCGCCTGCGCCGTAAATTACCTCGATGCGCTCAGCCTCTTTCACCGGCAACTGCGCCCCAATCGGCATGCCGCCGACAAAGGCTGGTTTTATCGGCACGTCGTTTATCAAGATTTTGGTGTAAGCATTTCCAAAAAGCCCCCGCATCAAAAAAGTCTCCCCTTCGATGGCGCTGCCAGGCTGGGAAACCCGAATGCCGGGCGCCATTTTCAGTGCATCCACGAGGGTTTCGTAGCCCATCAGGCGGATTTCTTCTTTCGTAATGATGTAAGTTGAAAACGGCAAATCGGCGGCGGAAACGGGGAAGCGGCTGCCGGAAATGATTTGGATGTGCTCCTTGCCTGCGTAAAGTGGCGTGTCCACGTCGGCGGTGGTCAGGCGCTTGGGAAGGAGCAGGGTGTCTTAGTGATTAGTGATTGGTGATTGGTGATTGGGCTGCTGGGCGGCAAGTT
>CAZHLB010000296.1:0-8061 GCA_964533005.1 uncultured Saprospiraceae bacterium | reverse complement strand
TGCTGCCTACGAGACTGCACTTGGGGCGAGGAGGTTCCCTGCGGGAATGACAAAGCGACTTGGAGACGGCACTCACGGCATGAAAACAACAGGTTAGAAAACTCGGGGTGACTCATGTTTGCGGGAGACACGTGCGGGTGTAATTCATTAAAAAATGAGGCAGCTTATAATCATCATCCTCTTTTTCATTTTCCAGCAAACGCTCCCGGCGCAAAACGCCATCCGAGGCGTCGTTCTCGACGAAACCAACCGGCAGCCGCTGCCCGGCGCAACCGTTTTTATCCCCGACCTCAAAAGAGGCACGGTCACCGACCTGGCTGGCAATTTCACACTCGACAACCTGCCCGGCGGCATTTTTCTCGCAGAAATTTCCATCCTCGGCTACGCTAAAAAAGTCGTGAAAATCAACCCGGCGGCAAGCACTTCACCGCTCGAAATTTTGCTCTCGCACTCCGGGCTGGAATTGCAGGAAGTCGTCGTCACCGGCGTCTCCGCCTCCACCGAGCGGCTAAAAAACCCCGCCCCGATGACCTCCGTCAAAAAAGAAGTCTTCCTGAAAAATGCCTCTACCAACCTCGTGGACGCTCTCGCAAGACTTCCCGGCATCAGCCAAATCAGCACCGGGACGGGCATTTCCAAGCCGGTGATTCGAGGCTTGGGCTACAACCGGGTCGTCGTTTTGCGCAACGGAATCCGACAGGAAGGGCAGCAGTGGGGCGACGAACACGGCGTCGAATTGGACGAGAACGAGGTCGAGCGGGTGGAAATCATCAAGGGGCCCGGCAGCGTACTTTACGGCTCCGATGCGATGGCGGGCGTGGTCAATTTCCTCCTCCCTCACCCTGTCGCCGAGGGTACTTTGACCGGCGAGGCGCAGGCGGATTTTCAAACCAATTCCAACCTCGCAGGCGCTTCGCTCATGCAGGCGGGCAATCTCAACGGCTGGCATTGGCTAGGCAGGTTCAGCGGAAAAAAGGCGGGCAATTTTTCCAACCCGGCGGACAGCAAGGTGCTCAATTCGGGTTTCGAAGAACTGGCGGGCAGCGGCTTCGTCGGCGTCAGCAAAAACTGGGGGCACTCGCAGTTGCATTTCAGCACGTTTCACCAGCAAATCGGCATCCCCGAAGGCGAGCGGGATTCGCTGGGGAATTTCATCGCACCTGTCGCCGAAGGCGATTCTGTCGTTGAAAAATCCTTTGCCAACGACGAGTTGACGGGCTTCAAAAACAGCCTCGAAATTCCCCGCCAGCGCATCGCCCACGACCGGGTCGCCTGGTCGAACGTGCTGTTTTTTGGAGAAAATAAGTTGACCGCCGACCTCGGCTGGCAGCAAAACCGGCGCAAAGAATTTGGAGACGTCCTCGCCCCCGGCGAGACCGAATTGCACTTCCAACTGCGCACCTGGAACGCCGACCTGAAGTATTTTTTCCCGGAACGAAATGACTGGAAATTTTCCACCGGCGTCAGCGCCCAGCGCCAGGCGAACCGCAATTTTGGCGAGGAATACCTGATTCCTGCCTACGAAATGGGCGACCTGGGCTTTTTCATTTTTAGCCAAAAAGAACTGGGCAAGTGGTTTTTCAGCGGCGGCTTGCGCTACGATTTCCGCCAGGTGAATGCCGAGCCGCTTTTTTTGAACGAAAACGAGCAGCCGGTGGAGCCGGGCACGCCGGGTGCGGAGGAAAAATTTGCAGGCTTCGAGCGAAATTTCAGCAATGTCAGCGGCGGCCTAGGCTTGTCGTGGCAAGTGGCGAAGCCGCTCGTTGCAAAGTTGAACTTAGCTCGTGGCTTTCGTGCGCCGAACCTCTCCGAGTTGAGCAGCAACGGCAAACACGAAGGCACGTTTCGCTTCGAAATCGGCAACCGGAATTTGAAACCCGAAACCAGCCTGCAAGCCGACGCCGGTCTGACCTTCAATTCGCATCACCTGACCCTTGAAGCAAATGGTTTTTTCAACCAAATCAGCCATTTTATTTTTCTCGAAAAACTCGAAAGCGCCATTGGTGGCGACTCGATTCCCGACCCGGAGGACGGCTCGCCCGCCTTTCAATTCGTGCAAGGCGACGCCCGGCTTTTTGGCGGTGAAATTGCCTGCGATTTTCATCCCCACCCCTGGGACTGGCTACATTTTCAGCACTCATTTTCCTTCGTGCGAGGCATCCAAAACGGCTCCCCTGCAGGGGTTGTGGGTGGCGTTCCCGACTCGCTGCGCAACCTGCCGTTCATGCCTGCGCCCAAGTTGGTGAGCGAGATTCGGGCGCAGCGGGAAAAACCCTGGCGCTCGCTGGCAAACCTCTACACCAAGCTGGAAGGCGAATGGTTTTTCGGGCAAAATCACGCTTTCACCGCCTTCGGCACGGAGACCCCGACGCCGGGTTATTTTTTGCTGAATGCAGGCTTCGGCGCCGAGTTTTTGAACCGGGAAAAAATGGTGGTTTGCCGCCTGTTTTTTGCGGCGGAAAACTTGCTGAACAAGCAGTATGTCAGTCATTTAAGTCGCCTGAAATATGCGCCGGAGAATTTAACGACGGGCGAGGTTGGCATTTTCAATCCTGGTAGAAATTTCAGTTTGAAGGTGATTTTTCCGATGCAATTTTGAAAAAATGGAGTTGGCGACTTGCCCGCCGAGGTGTCGCCAAACTCCAGTTTGGCGATGTGTTACACCGCCAAACTGGAGTTTGGCGGCACTTTTCAGCCAATAAAAAGGCGCACCGACCAAGTCAGTGCGCCTTTTTTGCTGCCGAAATTCAGCGTTTTCAAGCATCGCAGTTCCCGCCGCATCAGAGGCAAGTCACCGTGATTTCTTTCGAAGCAGACTGCACGTTGCCCCGGTTGTCGGTGACTTTCAGCGTGATTTTGAAGTTGCCGCAGCGAGGGTAAGCGTAGCTGGGCGTTTCGAGCGAGGAGAAGTCGCCGTTGCCAAAATTCCACTCGAAATAGCTGGCATTGAGCGACTTATTGATGAGCGGCAAAGTGGCTTTTTCATTGATTGTGCCGTTGGATACGTCAATGACGAAGCTTGCAACCAACTCGTCCGAATTGTTCATGCAACCGCCCCCGCCGCCCGGTTCATGCCCGGTGGAGTGGTTGACGGCGAAATCGTCTTGCGGTGCGGGTGAAAAATCCTCTTCGGCATCCTGCTTGTTGCAGGCGGCAAAGACGGTCAGTGAAAACAGAGCGGAGAAAAGGAGAAGTTTTTTCATGACTGGCGAGATTTAAAAATGAGCCGTGAAAGTAGGCTGTTTGCAGCGCAAAGGCAACCTGATGCAGGCTCATTTTTACTGCCGTTGCATATTCCTTTCAAGCAGAAGGAGGCTTAATTGAAACTTAAACCGCCTGCCGATGAGTGGCGAAAAATGGAATCAGGCAATACCTTCGCCTGCCAAGTTTGTAATTCGAGCCAAAAGCTGACAGGTGGAAAAGGGGTTTTCGAGCGATAAAAAATTTCATTTTTTATCGCTCGAAAATCCCTTTTCCACCTGTCAGCTTTGAAAACTACCGTCATGCTCAAGTACCTTAAATTTTTTCTCACCGCCGTTGCAGCCTTCGTTTCGGGGCTGTTTTTTATGTCTTACCAACCGTCCGAAGCGCCGGTTTCCGTTCGCCAATTCATCATCCCGCACGTTGACCCGAACCGGGAATATTCCTTCGCAGGCGAGCGAACGCCGATTGAAAATTTCGACGTGAAGGAGCGCTTGGAACGGGAGCTAATCATCAATTCCTACCTGCACGCCACCGTCATTTTGAACCTGAAAAACTCGACCCGGTACTTCCCGGTGATTGAGAAAATTTTGAAGGAAAACGGCATCCCGGAAGACTTCAAATACGTCGCCGTGGCGGAGAGCAATTTCCGAAACACCGCCACTTCCGGCGTAGGCGCAAAGGGCGTCTGGCAATTCATGCCTGCCACTGCGCCGGAGTACGGTTTGGAGGTCAGCGACGAGGTGGACGAGCGGATGCACCTTGAAAAATCTACCCAAGCCGCCTGCGAGTACATCAAAAAGAAGTACGCCCGCTTCGGCTCCTGGACGCTGGCGGCGGCTTCGTACAACATGGGCGCAAGCGGCTTGGCGGAGGATATGTCGGAGCAGCGCATCGAAAATTACTACGACCTGAACTTGAGCGAGGAGACGAACCGCTACATTTTCCGGGTGCTGGCAATCAAGGAAGTGCTGGAACGCCCGCAGGATTTTGGCTTCGACATCGCCGGGGAGCATCAATATGAGCCGATGGATGATTTCAAATTGGTGCAAGTCAGCACGAGCATTGAGAGTTTGGGAGACTTTGCGAAGGAGCATGGGACGACGTACCGGATGCTGAAACTTTACAATCCTTGGCTGCGGGGTAGCAAGTTGATGAATAGGAAGGGGAAGGTTTATGAGATTAAGATTCCGAAGGGGTGAGGCGTTTCAAATCGCAAATTCCACCGCTCGATGTGGAGAAAATTTCAAAACAATTTGTTCGATTTTTGGATTAAAACTGGTAGCTTTGCGGAGCGGCAAAGGAGCTTTTGAGTTTAAAAAAATTGGCATGACGAAAGTAAAAGCAAAACCATTCCTCAAATGGGCAGGCGGCAAAGGACAGTTGCTCCCTCAATTTGAAGATTTCTACCCGAAAGAATTGCGGGGAAGAAGGGTTGAAAAATACGTCGAGCCATTCGTGGGCGGCGGAGCTGTCTTTTTTGAAGTGGCGCAGCGGCACGGCATCAAAACTGCTTACCTCTCGGATGTCAATAAAGACTTAGTGCTGACTTATTGGGCAGTACAGCAGAAACCAGATGATTTGCTTGATTTCTTGCAGCAGTATCAAAAAGAGTACGACCTAACTTCTCCTGAAAAAAGAACTGAATTGTTTCTGGCAATGCGCAGCCATTTCAACCAACAACGCTTTGAAATCAATTATAAAAAATGGTCGGACAATTGGATGCCAAGGGCTGCGCAGCTTATTTTTCTGAATAAAACTTGCTTCAACGGCTTGTTCCGTTTGAATTCAAAAGGAGAGTTCAATGTGCCTTTTGGGAAATATCCGAACCCTTCCATTTTGGATGAGCGAAATATAAGAGCAGCCTCGGCAGTGCTTCAAATGGCGGAAATCAGGATTGCTAATTATGAGCAATCATTCGATGAAATAACCTCGAACTCCTTTGTTTATCTCGACCCGCCATATCGTCCAATTAGCTCTACGGCAAGTTTCACAACATATAGCGGGAGTGGTTTTACAGACAACGACCAGCGAAAATTAGCGGCATTTTTTAGAAAGATAGATGTCGAAAAACAAGCCCGATTAATGTTAAGCAACTCCGACCCCAAGAATGAAAATCCAAACGATGACTTTTTTGAGAAGACCTACTCCGGCTATTATTTGAACCGGGTGTCGGCGAGCCGGTCAATCAATTGCAACGGCGAAAAAAGAGGGGCAATACGAGAACTTGTAATTACAAACTATCACTTATGGCAACCATCTTTAACCATTCCGTTAAGTTGATATCACATTCACTTCCAAATAAAGAAAGGAGTGAGTTTGCCAAGAATTTGAATGATTTACCCTACCTGCTTTACGAAGTAGAAAGCGTATCGGACGGCAGAAAAATAGTGATAAATAAACCAGGTGGTAAAAGAAATTTCGGAAGATTGGCGAGACACGATTTCATGGTTTTTATTTATTCACCTGATAAAAGTGAACTATGGTTGATTAGTCATGCCGAGATTTTTGAAGATATCGAACTAAAACTTGTAACTGACAGAAAATATGGATTAGCAGTAATCGAAGCCTTGGAAAAAGTATGCAGAGGTGAAGAACCAGAAGAAGTTCTGCTCAGACATGATTTGAAAACTGAAATAGGATTGTCCATCGAATTGATTTTAAAGGCTTACAAATGGATTTGGGGTCAAGAAGATGTGAATTATCCTAACGGAGAAGGAAGATGGAAATCTATGAATTGGCTTCTGAAATTAAAGGAAGACTTTTCTTAGCCACAAAATGTGTAACCTCGAAGCGCCAAATTTGAAATAAATAAAGTCTAACCATGTCCCAACCACAAATCACATACACCGAAGAAAACATCCGCCACCTCGACTGGCGGGAGCACATCCGCCTCCGCCCCGGCATGTACATCGGCAAACTCGGCGACGGCAGCAGCCAGGACGACGGCATTTACGTCCTCATCAAAGAAGTCATTGACAACTGCATTGACGAGTTCACCATGGGCTACGGCAAGGAAATCAACATCTCGGTCAAAGACGGCGTGGTGGAAGTGCGGGATTACGGGCGAGGCATTCCCCTCGGCAAAGTCGTGGATTGCGTCTCGCAGATGAACACCGGCGGCAAGTACGACAGCAAGGCTTTCAAAAAAAGCGTCGGACTGAACGGCGTCGGCACGAAGGCGGTCAATGCTTTGAGCGGCTGGTTTCGGGTGCAAAGCGTCCGGGACGGGCAGGCGAAACTGGCGGAATTTCAACAGGGCGACCTCGCCAAAGACCACAAACTGGCAAAAACCTCCGAGCCAAACGGAACCCTCGTCGTCTTCAAACCCGACGATGCGATTTTCAAAAATTACCGCTTCCGCAGCGAATTTCTCGAAACACAGCTTTGGAATTATGCCTACCTGAACGCCGGGCTGAAAATCAATTTCAACGGCAAAAGCATGGTTTCCCGCAGGGGCTTGTTCGACTTGCTGACGCAAAAAACGCAGGCGGAGCATCTGCTTTACCCCATCATCCACCTAACCGGCGAGGACATCGAAATCGCCATGACGCACGGCAACCAGTACGGCGAGCAATATTATTCCTTCGTCAACGGGCAAAACACGACGCAGGGCGGCACCCACCTGAATGCCTTCCGGGAGGCGGTGGTCAAAGTCGTGCGGGAGTTTTTCAAAAAAGACTACGACCCCAGGGACATTCGGGCGAGCATCATCGCCGCCGTCAGCGTCCGAATCGAGGAGCCGGTGTTCGAGTCGCAGACCAAAACCAAACTCGGCTCGACGGAAATTGCGCCCAACGGCAGCACGAGCGTCCGCACTTTCGTGCATGATTTTCTGAAAAAAGAGTTGGACAATTTCCTGCACAAAAACCCAGACGTGGCGAAGGCGCTGCAAAACCGCATCATGCAAAGCGAGCGGGAGCGCAAGGACATCGCCGACATCAAAAAGCAGGCGAACGAGCGGGCGAAAAAAGCCAACTTCCACAACAAAAAGCTCCGGGATTGCCGAGTCCACATGACCGACGTCCTCAAAAAAGGCGAGGACGACCGCCGCTTGGGAACCACCGTTTTTATCACCGAAGGCGACTCGGCGAGCGGCAGCATCACCAAAGCCAGGGACGTGGATTTGCAAGCCGTGTTCAGCCTGCGGGGCAAGCCGCTCAATTGCTACGGCATGACCAAAAAAGTGGTCTATCAAAACGAGGAATTGAACCTGCTTCAGCACGCCCTAAACATCGAAAATGGCTTGGACGACCTGCGTTTTAACCGGGTCGTCATCGCCACCGATGCCGACGTGGACGGCATGCACATCCGGTTGCTGTTGCTCACATTTTTCCTGCAATTTTTCCCTGACCTTGTGCGCAACGGGCACCTGTTCATTTTGGTCACGCCGCTGTTCCGGGTGCGAGACAAGAAGAAGACTTTTTACTGCTACAACGAGACGGAAAAACAAGCCGCCATCCGCAAGCTGAAAGGCTCACCGGAAATCACCCGCTTCAAAGGTTTGGGTGAAATCAGCCCCGGCGAGTTCAAGGATTTCATCAACGAAAACATGCGACTCGAGCCGGTCGTGCTGCGGGACGACACTGATTTGGAGAAGCTGCTCGAATATTATATGGGCAAAAACACGCCCGACCGGCAGGAATTTATCATCGGAAACCTGCGGCTGGAATTGGACGTGGTGGAGGCGGAAGAACCGGCGGTGGAGGAGATTGTGGAGGCGGAATTGGAGGCAGTTTGAAGTAAATAGGCAAAAAAAGAGGGGCAACTGACGTCAGTTGCCCCTCTTTTTTTTGCCTATCAAACGAGGCTCATGTCGGTTTTGAGTGAAGCCTCCGTGCCGCCAAACTCCAGTTTGGC
>CAZHLB010000295.1:0-8072 GCA_964533005.1 uncultured Saprospiraceae bacterium | reverse complement strand
GCGTCATCCGCGTTCCCATCCTCCCAGCGTCCCACAAGAATTGTCAGAGAACTAAAAGCTTCTTGCCAGCCTGCTCATCTCACTCAAACTATGACTTACACACTTACACAAACGCCTGATTTTCATTACTATCAAACAGCCTACCGCCTTTCAAAACGCCTTTTTGACATCGTTGTAGCTGGCACTTTGCTGCTCATTTTGTCTCCGCTGCTGGCGCTCGTTGCCTTGCTCATCAGGCTTGAAAGCAAAGGCTCCGTTTTCTACGCTTCGAAGCGGGTCGGAGAAGGCTACCGGGTTTTCGATTTTTACAAGTTCCGCTCCATGCGCACCGACGCTGACCGGCTTTTGGAAAAAATGAAAGCCCAAAATCAATACGGCAATGCGTCTGCCGCAGCTTCCAACGAAGTTAATTCCCCTGCCTCGCCAACTGCCTATCACCTCTCGAAAGGTGAAACTTTCCTGGTCGGCAACGAAGGCGTCATCAACGAAACGGACTGGCTCGCTCAACTCAAATCCGAGGAAGCTGGCACTTTCGTCAAATTCAAAAACGACCCCCGCATCACCCGCATCGGCAAGTTCATCCGCAACTCCAGCATGGACGAATTGCCCCAACTAATTAATGTGTTGAAAGGCGACATGTCGCTCGTAGGCAATCGCCCGCTGCCACTTTACGAGGCGGAAAAATTGACCTCCGACGAAGCGGTGGGCAGGTTTTTAGCGCCCGCTGGCATCACTGGGCTTTGGCAAGTCACCGAGCGTGGCAAAGCCAATGCCGCCTCCGGCAGCCGGAAGCGCCTCGACGTGGAGTATGCCCGGAACTGCTCGATGTGGCTGGATTTGACCATTTTATTCAGAACGCCCTTTGCCGCTTTCCAGCAGGAAAGCGTGTAGGGAAATCTTGTGACTATTTAAAAATCAAATACTTATGAGACGCTGGTATTTACTTTTCCTGCTCGCAACCCTGATGACCGCCTGCGATTTCGACCTGCCTGACGAAGCGTTGGAAACCTCTGCCGCCGTCCCAATGGACGAATTGGCAATCCCCGACGGCTTTGATTTTGGCACGACGAAAGCCGTCCGGCTGCAAGTCAATGCCGTTGATGCGGATGGCAATGCCCTGCACCGAGTGCCTTTCGAAGTCATGTTTCAGGCGGAGGATGAACTCATCAAATTGCTCACGGCTACCACCGGCAACGAAGGTTTGGCTAACCTCGAATTGAGCTTGCCTGCCGACGTGGACAGCCTCATTTTTCACCCGCTTTATCTTGGTTTGCCTGCGTGGAAGGTCGTGGCGGTGAGTTCACCGGCGTTGTCCGTGACGCTCGGCGAGGAAAACCAAGAAGGTTTCACCGGCGGCGGCGACGATGCGCAGTTTTTCGCTAACTTGTTGAAAAACAGCACCGAAGCCACCTCGACGGAAGCCGTTTTGGGTTCGAGAAGCATCCCGGATATGAGTTATCTGGGCACTTACACGACCACTGGCAAGCCCAACTACCTGACTTCGCCCAACGACGTAGTGAACCAAAGCCTCTTGGATGTGGTGAATGCCAGCTTGCCCGAAGGGCAGCCTGTTCCAACTTATCATCCTGAATATTTGGAAGGCGACATCGCTTCGACCATCAACCTGATTGAGGATGCGGAGATTTGGATAACCTTCGTCCATGAAGGGGCGGGCTACAAAAATGCGCTCGGCTTTTATTCCTATCCCACCGACACGCCGCCTGCTTCGCCGGACGACCTGGAAGCATTGACGGTCATTTTCCCAAATGCTTCTTTTCAAGGCAGCGGCGGCAGCTTGGTTACGGGCAACAAAGTCTCGATTGGAACTTTCCCGGCAGGCACTACGCTCGGTTGGTTTTTGGTGCCAAATGGCTGGAATGGCACAACCAAAAAGGTGGACTATAAATCAAACACCAAATTTGCCGACAACCATTTCAACACGTTTACTTCGGCGCAATACCGCCGCCACATCGTTTCGCTGTACGACCAATCGCTTGAAAAAGTCATTCTTGGCATGGAAGACCTCGACCGTCCCGGCGGCGACAACGACTTCAACGATGCCGTTTTTTACCTCACCGCTTCCACGTTTTCGGCAATCCAAACGGACAACCTGGCGGTCGCCGTGAACAATGACGACGACGACGAAGACGGCGTATCCAATGCGCAGGACATCGCACCCAACGACCCGACCATTGCTTTTGCAGCCTACACGCCTGGGCAAGGCGTTTATGGCTCCTTCGCATTTGAAGATTTATTTCCCCACAAGGGTGACTACGACATGAATGACGTGGTGGTGGACTACAATTTCAAGGAGTACCTGAATGCTTCCAACCAAATAGTGAAAATGGAAACCAGTCTGATTTTGAGAGCTACGGGAGGGGTGACTCAAAATGGCTTCGGCTTCGAGTTGGGCGTCGCTCCCGACAAAATTGCTGAGGTGACGGGCAGCCAAATTTCCGGCGGCAGCCTCCAGTTTTTGCCTTCCGGCGTGGAAGCCGGGCAAGAAAAAGCAGTCGTTATCGCCTACGATGATGGTCACGCCCTTTTTGACGGCGGCAGCAATCGCACCTACGTCAATACCCAAAAAGGACAGGCTGAACAAGAGCCGGTCGAACTGGATTTGACCGTCATTTTCACCGAACCCATTGCACGGGAATACCTGGGATTGGCTCCTTTCAACCCCTTTATTTTCACCGGCGGCTTGCGTGGCAAGGAAATTCACCTGCGAAATTATCCGCCGACTTCGCTTGCCAACGTTGACTTTTTTGGCTCTGGCGACGATGCGACGCAGGTAAACAGCGGCAATTATTACAAGACTTCGACGAACTTGCCTTTTGCCATTCACGTGCCGGTGAGCTTTAATTACCCGGTGGAGTGGTCGCCCGTCAATGCAGCCTACTTGAAGTTTGGAGATTGGTCGCAGTCGGGTGGCAGCAATTTTTCGGATTGGTACAAGAAGACGAACGGCTTCCGGGATGAGTTGAAAATCTACTGATTGGGATTAAATGATTGAAGATTAAATGATTACATGATTTTTGATGGAATGGAAGATGTCAGGATGTGCAATGTCCGCCGACATTGCACATCCTGACATCTTCCATTCCATCAAAAATCATGTAATCATTTAATCTTCAATCATTTAATCCTCCTATTCAACATGCGGCTATAAAATTTTAAGCCTGCTCATCAAAACAGGTTTTCCGGCTCGGCTAATAGGAATGACCGTCTTCCCAATCACCAGCGTATTCTCCTCGATGTCCACGATTTTCTGCAAGTTGACGATGTACGAGCGGTGGACTTTCAGGAATCGGGGGTCGTTCAGCTTCTCGCCGATGCCCTTCAAAGTGCCATGAATAATATGATTGCCACCTGCGCTGGTGCTGATGCGCACGTAGTCGCCGACGTTTTCAAAAAACAAAATCTGGTCGCTGGCAAGGCGCAGGTACTTGCCGTTTTCCCGGATGAAAATCTCGTTGGCGAGCGCCTGGTATGCCTGGCTGTCGTTCTGCATCTTCAGAATTTTCTGAATGGCTTGCTCGAAGCGAGGCTGGCTGATGGGCTTTTTCAAAAAGTCAATTGCTCCATATTCGAAGGCGTCGAAAGCATAGTCTGCTTTGGAGGTGGTGAAAATCACGAGCGGCAGCACGGGCAGGCGGTCGAGCAATTCCGTTCCGGAAAGCCCCGGCATTTCCATGTCGAGGAAGAGCAAGTCCACCTGCGATTCTTCCTGGTTCATTACTTCGAGTGCTTCTTCCGCAGACTCGCAGATGCCGGCGACGTTCAGAAATTCCACTTTCGAGCAAAGCCGCTGGAGCGCAAGCCGAGCCATGCTGTCGTCGTCCACGATGAGACAGTTTATTTTCATGTTTTGTCTGTTTGAGTCGTATTTTTTTTGTTCCAAGTAGTTGAAAATCAAAGACATAAATTTCCAGGCAACACCCATTCTGCCCATTCCTCTCTCGTTCCGTAGGAACGGCATATTTGTAGAATGTTGCCCAACCTGGGGTTTCCGTTCCGTAGGAATGGTATGTCGTGTGCGCCCTAATACCGTTCCTACGGAACGGGGAGGACGGCGAATGGGGATGTTCTACAAACATGCCGTTCCTACGGAACGAGGAGGTTTAGACTAAAACTTCCACCTCGCACCGCAGCCTTTCCCACTCAGCTTCGACCAATGGCAGCGCCCATTTTACCTGGATTTCCAGGTCTGAAATTTCCCTTTCAAGCACTTCTCTTTCCACCTGTTCTTGCAGTGCCAGATTTTCCAATTTCTCAAATTTTGGCTCCAGCCAAGTCAGCCCGACCATCGGAAAAGCAGGCTTCAGCTTGTGCGCCAATTTGGAGAGCAACGTCAGTTCGCCTTTTGCCAGCAGCGGGCGCAGGCGCTGGTACTCGCCGCTCATTTTTTCAAAAAACAACTGGAACATCTCGGCTGCGTACGCCTCGTCGCCGCCGTAAATTTCTTCCAGATACGCCCTGTCGAGTTGCAAAACAGGTGCGGGCAAGGGTTCGACAGGCTCAAAAAAAGTAGCCTTTGCTTCGCCAGGTTGAGCGGTTTCAGGCAAAGCCATTTCCGCCAGGGGCGCATATTTATTCAGCACCGCCGCCAATTGTTCGGGGTTGAAAGGCTTGGAAACGTAGTCGTTCATGCCTGACTGAATGGCTCTTTCCCTTTTGGAAAGCATTGCCGAAGCGGTCAAAGCGATGAGCGGCGTTTGGCTGTTCGGATTGATGGAATTTCGAATGGCGGTGGCAGTTTCGTAGCCGTCCATTTCCGGCATTTGGATGTCCAGAAAGATGAGGTCGAAGCGTTCCCGCTGCGTCATTTCAAAGCCTTTCCGCCCGTTGATTGCCAGTTTGTGAGCGATGCCCCACTTGCTCAACAGGGTCGAGATGTACTTGCGATTCATGGAATTGTCTTCCACGACCAGCACTGAAATGCCTTCGGCGACGCCGGTTTTTTTCAAAAAAGCAGTGCCGTCGGTAGCGGTTACAGCCTTGCCGGTGGCTTCGTAAGGAATTTCAAAAATGAAGGTCGAGCCTTCGCCCTCCTCGCTTTCCACCCAGATTTTGCCACCCTGCAATTCGACTAAGTTTTTCACAATGGTCAATCCCAAACCCGTGCCGCCGAAGCGCCGCTTCACGTCGCTGTCGGCTTGGCGAAAGCTCTGGAAAACCAAGTCCTGTTTGTCTTTTGAAATGCCGACGCCCGTATCGAAAACCTCGAAACGCACCACAAACCGGTCGTTTTCTTTGCCAACTGGCATGGCTCGGACGCCAATTTTTCCCCTGGCGGTAAATTTTTCAGCGTTGCCCAGCAGGTTGAGCAAAATCTGATTGAGCAGCAAATCGTCGCCCAACAACAGCGTGTCGAGCGAAGGGTCAATCTGCGTTTCCACCTGCACCGGCTTGCCTTCCACTTTCAGCCGGAAAATTTTTCCGAGCGCACCGACCAAGCCAGCCAGGTCAAATTCTTTGGGCTGCACTTCGAGCTTGCCCGACCTGATTTTGGCAAAATCGAGCACGTCGTTGATGAGCCTTTGCAGGATGTCGGCGGAGCTTTTCAGCACGTCGAGGTAGTCGCTTTGCTCCGGCGATGGCAAGGTGTCGAAAAGCAGGTGGGTCATGCCAATGACGGCATTGAGCGGGGTGCGGATTTCGTGGCTCATGTTGGCAAGGAACTGTTTTTCAGCCTCTTGCGCCTCCTCCGCCCGCAACCTCGCTTCGAAAAGTTCTTGCTGCAATTGCCGCTGCGAAGTCACGTCGTAGTGAACGCCGATGGAGCCAATCACTTCGCCTTTTTCATTGTAAACCGGAGCGCCGGAGACGACTGCCCAGATGCGGCTGCCGTCTTTTTTACTCATTTGGATTTCAAAAACGCCCGACTTTCCTTGCCGCCGGTCGTGCATTTGCTTCTTCATCACGTCCTGGAACTCGTGCGGCAAAAACGTAGCGTTGAATTTTTTGCCCACCAACTCGCTTTCCTCGTAGCCCGTCATCTCGCAGAAAAACGGGTAGGCTCGCATGA
Source organism: uncultured Saprospiraceae bacterium (assembly GCA_964533005.1). GTDB lineage: Bacteria > Bacteroidota > Bacteroidia > Chitinophagales > Saprospiraceae > UBA6168. The sequence continues at coordinate 2,044 of CAZHLB010000295.1, read as the reverse complement.
TTCTGCCGTGATTGTCCATTTCGAGCATGCCCAATTCCAGGTTTTCCATGAGGTTGCGATACTTTTCTTCCCGGCGCAGCAAGTGATTGACGGTTTGTTTTTCATGCGGCGTGAAGGAGGAAGCGGCTTCGCAGGCTTCCAGGATGCCATTCACCGCTTGCTTGACTTTCTGTTCGGTCAGGTCACGAGCGATGGCGAGGGCTTCTACGAGTTGCCCGAAATCATCGTAAATCAACCGCACGTTTTGCTCCAGCCAAAGAGCATCGCCTTCTTTGGTCACCGCCACAAATCCGAGGCGGCTTTCCAAAAGGCGCTGTTCGAGGCACTTCTCGTAAAATTCGCCGACCTCCTTTCGCCAGTCGGGGTGAACCAATTCGATGAAATGTTTGCCGGTAAGTTCTTCCGGGGAATAGCCGAATTTGGCAACGGCTGCCGGGTTGGCGAAGCTGAAATAACCATGCGGGCTGACCCGGTAAATGACGTCGCTGGTTTGGTCGAGAATTGCCGAGAAATAAATCTCCAACATGGGCAACCCGCCAGCATTTTCAGGGAAGTTTTGCCCGAAGCCGTCCCGCTGAACTACCGAATCTTTTTTGGTTTGAAATCCTTCGAGCGTCCGTTGTTCCAAAACTGCCTCCGCATGTTGCCGGGCTAAGATTTCTTCATCCAGGCGGCGTTGAAGTAGTTCTGTTCTGTTTTCGTTCTCCATGATTTGTGTGGCGGAACACGTGCGTTCCAATGAGAGTGAGTGAATGTTCGCCTCGTGGTTTGGCAATGAATACGGTACACGCAGGCGCTAAACCAAGTGGTAGTTCGCAGGCTAATAGACTTGTTTTTTAAATCTTCTCCGGGAGCAAAAAGGGGGGAATTACGGGGATGAATCACCCGTGCAGGGGCAGCTTGTTTTCATTTTTGGATAGGCTGAAATGGGAAAAACCGAACAGTAAAAGAAGGGGGAAAAACAAAGGGAGGAAATGCGGGCAGCGCAAGTCAAGACATTGAAACCAGAAAATTTGAGCTTGAAAACTGCCGCTTCCTTCCTCAGAAAAAACCACGCCAAAGCGCCTTGATTTGAGCGAAGTCACCTGCCAAACACCACCGAAACGTTCCGATGGGCAAACTAACAATGGTAAAAAAGGAAATGAACGCCGCCCAGCGCCAGCCTTTGAAATTGCGGCGCATGAAAAGGATGCGGTTGCGGGTGAGATATTCCGTTTTCATCGGGCTGGCTTTTCCGGTGGAGACGCTTTCCCGGTGCAAAATGTTAGCCGCAGGCTCGTACCAAATCGAGTAGCCCGCCCGGCGGATTTGCTCGCACCAGTCCAATTCTTCGTAGTACAGGAAAAATTCTTCCGGCATCATCCCCACATTTTCAATCACTTCTCGCTTGAGCATCATCGCTGCGCCATGAGCGTAAGCCACCTCACGTGGCGTGTCGTGTTGTCCCCGGTCAATTTCTCCCTGACCGATTGCACGATTGCGACCTGTCAGCGGATGCACCTGCGTAAAACCTGCGTATTGAATGATTTCCGGCTGGTCGAAGTACTTGATTTTTGGACTGGCGACCCCCACGCCGGGTCGGTCGAGGCATTTCAGCAAGTTTTCAATCAGCCCGTTGGCGACGATGGTGTCGTTGTTGATGAAAAACAGGAAAGCGCCTTTCGCCTCGCTGATGCCGAGGTTGTTGCCGCCAGCGAAGCCGAGGTTTTTTGTGCTGTTCAGCACTTTCACGCCGGGCAGGCATTTGCCAAAACGGTGCGTGTTGTCTTCGACCATTCCATTGTCCACGACGATGGTTTCGAGGTTGGGGTAGCTCAATTTTTTGATGGAGCGGAGCAGGTCGCAGGTGATTTCCGCCTGGCGGTAGTTGACCGTGACGATGGAGACGAGCGGAGCGTGGCGAACGGATTTTTTTTGCATGGTGGAAGATGGTTTTTGGGTTTTTGGGTTTTCAGGTTTTGAGTCCAAGCGCCTGTTTTGATTTCACGGCGGAACAACTTCGCCCACACCCCCCACCCCTAAAGGGGAGCAAATCCTGCTAAAA
>CAZHLB010000294.1:0-8124 GCA_964533005.1 uncultured Saprospiraceae bacterium | reverse complement strand
CCAAAGCATCCGTCACCCCAAGCACCTGCATTGGATTGTAATCCATCGAAGCGGTGTCGGCGTGGGCTTGCGTTTGATTGATTGAAAATTCCTGAATCCATTCCACGCTCAAGCTGCCCCAGTCAATATTGGGCAAAATGTCCGCTTCGTACATGAACTCCCGGTAGCTACCGTCCTCCCTGGGCACCATGAATTTGGGCAGGTAAATCTCTCCCTCGAATCGTTTAAATTTTTCTCTGAAAACGATTTCCCGCTTCGCTTCCGCTCCCGGCGAGTCGTCGAGCACTTGTCCGGCGATGTCGCCCATGCCTTCCTGCTCCAGGTTTTTTTTGATGCTTTCTGCCAACTGGGTGCTGCTTTGCTTGAAAGTATAGACATAGCACTCGTCGAGTTCCTTCACGCCCGTGTCCTGAGCGTAAGGCTGGCGAAGGATGCGCCCGATGAGTTGGGTCAGCCCCGTTTCGCTGCCGCTGTTGGAGAGGATGGTCAGGATGTAGGCGAAGGGGCAATCCCAGCCTTCCTGCAAGGCTTGTTTGGTGATGATGTAGCGGATTTCGCAGCCTTCTTCGAGCAAGTCAATGCCTTCCAGCCCGTCGTTTTCGCTGGTTTTCAGGACGATGTGTTGAGGAGGGACGCCGCATTTTTCCACCAAAAATTTCCGGGCGTGCTCGGCGTGGATTTTCGAGTGGTCGTTCACCAATTTCTCGCCCGTTTGCTGCACTTGCACGAGGCAAATCGGGCGGATGTACTTGCCGCCGTTTTGCCTGAAAGTCGAAGCGATTCGCTCCAGTTCGTCCCGCTTGGCGAGGGCAGTCATCAGGGTGTCGTGCCAGTCTGGATTGTCTCGCTTGTTGTGCAGATTGACGGGCAGCTTAATCATTTGCTCCCGGTCGAGGTCTCGCCCGGTGATTTCCACCAGGCGGTTGCAATGGGACGGCGGAGTGGCGGAGAGTTGAATCAGGAAGCTGGGGTTCAGGTTTTCAATGGTGTGCCTTGCCCGCTCGCTCCAAGCTTTGTGCCCCTCGTCAATGATGAAAATAGGTTTGCAGACCCGCAGCGCATTGCCCAACGAAGTCATGATTTGCCAGCCACCCACACCCCCAGCCCCTGAAGGGGAGTCGGCGCCGAAGGGGGAGTCGCCAAAACAGTCGAGGTTGGGAATGGCTTGGCGCATTTTTTCATGCTCCAGCAAACGGTCTTCGGTCGGAAAAAAACTGGTGAAGCCGCCGCTGTCCCGAAAAACTCGCAGGCTTTGTTTGTTTTCCCGGTTGGCGCTCGGCAGCATGAGCAGCAGGAGGACGAGCTTTTCCGCCACATCCTGCCGGGTGAAGCGCTCGTCTTTTTCTCGAATCAGCACCCGGTCGCCTGTCGCCACGTCGAGCATTTGCCGGTAGGGATGGCGGCGGTTTTTCAGCGAGCGGGCAGTCTGGCGGTAGATTTCCGTGCTCGGCACGACCCACACGACCAGCCCCGTCCGACGCTCAAAAACGAGGCGCTGCACATAGTCTATCGCATGGCAGGCGAGCAACGTCTTGCCGCCACCGGTGGGCACTTTCAGGTAGAGGTCGGGCAGGGATTCTTTCAATCCGTTGCGGCGCTTGTGGTAGAGTTTGCCGCCGGTCAGTTTGTCCCATGCCAATTCCGGCGGGTCAATGGAAGATGCCAAAGAAGGGTCTATCGTCCTCACTTTTTGCAGTTTGGCGTTCGCCTCGTGAAGTTCTTTGCAGTAAGCTTCGAGGCGGTCGAGGACTCGTTTTTGATATTCTTTGAGTTTCATTATCCAGCGAGACGGTAGATTTCATAAGGCAATTGGAGGAAATCAACGTGCCGGTACATCAACTCCTCATCGTCCACAAATTTCATCGGCGCAAAAATCAGACGGCGTTTGCCCATCGGCGCAGGCGGCAGTTTTTCCACGTCTTCCAGTGTCAGCCCGCTGCGTTTAAGCCATTCAAAATCAGGCTCGTATTTCAGCCAGACCGCATAGCGAAGGCTCTCGCCAACGTAGCCGCTTTCAGGATTGACGGCTTCGGTATTCAACTGTTCACCGGTGGCGGTGAAAAACAGGTAGCGAGCAAACTCCTCGAACGTCGGCAGTCGGTCTGCCCGGCTGAGGATGTCCTCGTATTCAATTTCGTCGCCCAACTCGAAGTAGCTGAACGTGCCGCCCAAGCCTTCCCGCAGCGCTTCATTTTTTGCGCCCGGCACACCCCGAATGACCCGGCGCACACGCTCGGCGGTGATGCGGTCGGCGTAGTCTTCCATTTCCACGAGGATGAATTTGCGGTTGCCGCCGTCTTCTTTGTTTAGTTCCAGGACGGCTTGGGCGGTGGTGGCGCTGCCGGCGAAGCTGTCCAAAATGAGGCTGTCTTCGTCGGTGGCGATTTCGAGGATGCGTTTGATGAGGCGGACGGGTTTTGGAGTTGCAAAGGGTGTGTTTGTATCTGGAAATAATTCTTTTAACTCTTGCTTTCCTTCTTGATTATCACCAACAAGTGACCTATACCAAATGCTTACAGGTACTGTTCCTTTTTTGACTTCACTTAAAAACCTTTTCAACGAAGGAATTGCATCACCATTCTTTCCAAACCACAAACGATTATCATTTCTTAGTCTTTCAATTTCAGCAGGTGGCCGGCTCCAGCTTCGACCTTTGGCTGGATAAACGGATTTTCCTGCGGGCGTAATAATTGGATAGAAATCTCTATCACGATGTTCGGCTCTTGTCAAATCACTTGGTTTCCAATTTCCACGTGGGTCATCATCAGGGTTTTTGTATGCAAGGTTTTGCTTTTCAGTCCTTTTCAAAAGATTTCTCTCCCAGTTTTCACTGTTCTTCGCATAGCAAATGATAAAATCATGCATGTCTGAAAAAAAGGTCGCATCATTCTGAGGGCTGTACTTTTTTTCCCAGATGATATTCTCAATAAAATTCTCCTCCCCAAAAATCTCATCCATCAGCATCCGCAGCCGATGCTGTTCATTGTCGTCAATCGAGATAAAAATCGCCCCGTCCTCGGCGAGCAGTTCTCAGAGCAGGCGCAGGCGAGGGTACATCATGCAGCACCATTTGTCGTGTCGGGCGAGGTCTTCCCGGTCAACGGGCACGTTGTCTTTCAGCCATTGGCGAATCATGGGCGAGTTCACGTTGTCCGAATAAATCCAGCTTTCGTTGCCGGTATTGTAAGGCGGGTCAATGTAGATGCAGCGGATGCGCCCGGCGTAGTTGGGCAGGAGGGCTTTGAGGGCGAGCAGGTTGTCGCCTTGTAGGATGAGGTTGTCGTTTTGAAGGCTATGCCGCTCTGTCACGCTCCGTTCCGGTCTTGGAATCAACTGGTGAAACCGGACAGCGAGGTGATGATTTTGCACGAAAGTTTTCCCTTTGAATTGCAAGTACGGCATGGCAGAAGCAACAGTTTGGTGTAAAATAAAACAAATCGTTGTGAAACGATTGCTCAAAAGTCGGGCAAAGGAAGGAAAAGCAGGATGGGTTCGGAAAGATATTTTTAAGGTCAAATTGGCTTAAAATCATGTTCCATGCCGTCTTACTTTCGCCCGAAAAAAACGACCGCCATGAAAAGAATTGTCCACTCCCTCTTCCTTTCCCTGCTCGCAATCGTTGCTTTCGCCCAACCCAAACCCACCCCTCCCCATTTCGCCCCCGACGCCCCCGCCTGGGCAAAAATGCTCCTCGCAGAAAACCCAAACGTCTTCCAAATCCAGCAAGCCTACCGCTCCTACTTCGCCGAGCGACCGTTTGAAAAGAACAGGTACACCCAATTTTACAAACGGTGGATGCGCTGGGCGAGAACACTCACGCAAGCCGACGGCAGCCTCCAACTCCCTGAAAATGAAAAACTCACACCTATCGAACACCAACTTCGAGAGGTGCGGACAACGGTTCCCCCTTCAGGGGGTCAAGGGGTGATGCGCTCCGCCACCTGGTCGTTCAACGGGCCCAAAGTCCACTTCTTCCCCGACGCCTCCGCCCAATCCGTTGACCACACCAATATTTACTCGTTCGACGTCTTCGCCGCTGACCCGAACATCCTCTACGCAGGCGGCGAATCCGGCGGCGTCTGGAAGACTTCCGACAAAGGTTTGAACTGGACTTTGCTCACCGCCGACGTGCTGCACGGCGCATTCGGGGCGGTGAAAATTTCACCGCAAAACCCCGACGTGGTCTTCGCCTGCACCTCCGGAAAAATCATCAAAACCACCGACGGCGGCTCGACCTGGGCAACGGTTTACAGCGAAAACAACTTGTGGGTCAACGAATTATGGCTGCACGAAGGCAACCCCGACCTCGTCCTCGCAGCCAGTGACAAAGGCTTGCTGCGCAGCACGGATGGCGGGGCGAATTGGTCAAAAGTCTTCCCGCAAAACACCTGGACGGTCAAAAACAAACCCGGCGACCCGAACACCGTCTGGGTAATCCGCCAATTTGGCGCAGCCTCCGATTTCATGGTTTCGACCGACGCCGGGTCGAGTTTTTTCCCCTCGAACAACGGCTGGTGGCAGCCCACCGGCACCCGCCAGGTCACCGGCGCAATCATCGCCCCCTGCCCCTCGAAACCGGAAAAAATTTATGCCTACCTCAGCGGCGAAGGCACGGGCTTGGGCGGCTACATCGGCGTTTTTGTCAGCGAAGACGGCGGGACGAATTGGGCGAACACGCACCCGGCAAACACCATCGGGCAGCCGTACTTGATTCCGAGCCACACAAATATCATGGACGCCGACGGCGTGGACTGGTTCTGGCAGGGATTTTACGACCAGGCGATTGTGGTCAATCCATTGAACGACAACGAGTTGATTGCGGGCGGCTGTTCGTGGTTTCGCAGCAACGATGGCGGGAAAACGTGGTTCAGTTACGGCGGCTATGTTTCGAGCGGTGGCATTTCCGGCGACCGGCACCCGGATATTCAGTGGGCAGCAGCAGTGGGCAGCGAACTTTGGATTGCTACGGACGGCGGCTTGGTTTATTCCACCGACTTCGGGCAAAACGTCGAGGGCAGGAACAATGGCATTTCGGGCGCTGACCTTTGGGGTTTCGACTCCGGTTGGAACGAAGCCATCCTCGTCGGCGGGCGCTACCACAACGGCAACATGGCTTACCACGAGAGTTTTCCGCCGGGCACTTTTTACGCCATCGGCGGGGCGGAAGCGCCGACGGGCTACGTCAATCCGAGCGCCGAGCGCAAAGTTTATCACTCCGACATCGGCGGTCACCGCATCCGTCCGGGCTTTGGAAATGGCATCGAAGGCTTCCCGGTCGGGGCGTTTCCGAACGAGAGCTACGCCTATTTTGCCAACTCCGAAATGGAGTGGCATCCTGCCTGCTGGAACGTGATTTTCCTCGGAAAAGACGACAAAATCTGGCGCTCGCAGGACGGCGGCGCAACGTTCACGCCGCTGCACGACTTCCCCGGCGCAGCCGACCGCACCGTTTTCGACATCGAAATCAGCCGGGCAAACCTCGACGTGATGTACGTTTCGCAGTGGAATGGCACGGACGACGCCATCTGGCGCAGCGCCGACGGCGGCGAAACCTGGACGGCTTGCGCACCCCTTCCCACGCCCAACAACAACGACCGGGTGAAACTCGCAGCCAGCGCCGAAGACGCCAATGTGCTCTGGGTATCAGTGAGTTACGGCTCGAACGGCAAGAAAATTTACAAGACAACCGACGGCGGCGCCACCTGGCAAAACCTCACCACGCCGCTGCTCGATGACCGCCAAATCAGCAATATCATGGCGCAATACGGCACCGACGGCGGCATCTATCTCGGCACGAACCGGGGCGTTTTTTACCGAAACAACTCGATGACCGACTGGCAGCCATACTCTGAAGGCTTGCCCGTCAGCGCCCAGACCAACCGGCTGAAACCATTTTACAAAAAAGGCTGGCTGCGCAACGGTTGCTGGGGCTTCGGCGTCTGGGAAGCGCCGCTTTTCGAACCGAGCGCCGTCGTGCCGCAAGCGATGTGCGACAAGCTGGAAAGCTTCTGCCCGCTCGATACTTTTTACTTCGACGACCACTCGGTGGTCATGCACGACGGGGCTTCGTGGTCGTGGCAATTCACTGGCACTCAGGCAGTTTTGGGTGAAAACACGAGGACGCCGAAGGTCGTCTTCGCCTCGCCCGGCGAGCAAAAAGCATTCATGACTTTGACCACCCCGCAAGGCATTTTTCACGACACTCTGACCGTCCTCGTCGGCGACGAATGCACCAGCCTGCTGCCCGAAGCACTGCCCGGAAACGCCCTTTCGCTCGACGGAAACAGCGACTACGCCAGCGTCAGCGAGCCGCTCAATTTGAACTCGAACACCGCCACCATCACCACCTGGATGAAGCCGCTCGGCGACCAAAGCTCGTGGGCAGGCGTCGTCCTTTGCCGGGGCGGCTCGACGACGGCGGGCATTCATTTTGGCGAAAACAACGAGTTGCACTACATGTGGAACGACGAAAATTGGTGGTGGAATTCAGGCGTGTTTCCGCCGCTCGGCGAGTGGTCGCACGTGGCGCTGGTCGTCGAGCCGAACAAGGTCACGCTCTATTTGAATGGCGTTCCAACGAGCCTGACTACTTCGCATGGCATCGAAGAATTCAACGCCCCGCTCGTTTTTGGCAGAGACCCCGGCTGGGACGACCGCTTTTTCAAAGGCTTGCTCGACGAAATCTGCTTCTACGACAAGGCATTGACCCAAGACCAAATCCGCCTCGAAATGCACCTCACCCGCACCCACACCGACACGTCGGGCTTGCGCAGTTATTTCCAATTCAATGAAAATGAAGGTTTTGCATTCGACCGGGTGGGCTTGGGCTACGCTAGTTTCGGCGGCGACGCCCATCGAGTAACCTCGACCGTTGCCGTCGGCGGCGGCACGAGCGACAAACAGGAGGTGACCGGCGGCGGCGAATACGTTTTTGGTCAAACCGGCTTCACGCTGAACTTCCCCGACTTCGGCATTTTGCCAAACGGCGAGTTAGTCGCTACCCGCCTGAACCTCGCTCCAGATGCTTCGCCCGGCGGCACGGACAGCCTCAGCCGGAGCTACTGGGTGCTGCACAATTTTGGCGACAGCCCGATTTTCGACGAGCCTGCCAGCCTCGTTTTTTCGCAGGTAGGCAACGTGCCATCCGGCACGTCACCCGCTCAATATCAATTATTTACGAGACCTCCGACCGCCGACGGCGACACCTGGCAATCGCTCGTCGCCGCCTCGCAAATCACGCTCGGCACGGACGGTTCGGTCGTTTTTTCGGAGAACAATGGCGTGGAGCAACACGGTCAATTCATCCTGACCCGACCGCTGCCGGTGGCTACGCAAGACCCGGTGAAAGGAAAATTTGCGGTGGAAATTTCACCGAACCCGGTGGCATCCAACGCCTCGTTGCGCCTTCGGACGAACTTGTCAGGGCGGGTAATTTTCAAGCTTTTTGACGAGAAGGGCAGGGCAGTGCGGGTGCTTGGATTCGAGCGGGAAGGCTTGGTGAAAATGGACGGACTGGCGGCTGGCGGGTATTTCTATTCGGTTGAGAGTGAGGAGGTTTTGCGATTTGGGAAGGTGGTGGTAGAGTGATTAGCTTCGCCCCAAAAACAACCATGAAATTCTTCGAGCATCGCACCCTCCCCCTCGCTCCCAAGCCAGTCTTCATCCACCGCACCGTGCGCCATTTCCTCATTTCCGCCCTGCTGATTTTCGGCTCGCTGGCGCTGGGAATGTTCGGCTATCATTGTTTTTGCAAGGAAATGACCTGGACAGATGCGTTTTACAACGCCGCCATGATTCTGACCGGCATGGGCCCTCCCTCGCCAATGACAACGGATGGGGCGAAGATTTTCGCCTCGTTCTACGCCTTGTTCAGCGGAGTGGCATTCCTGTCGGCAGTGTCAGTCCTGATGATACCCTGGGTGCATCGGTTTTTTCATGCTTTGCACGTGGATGAGGATGATTGAAGTTTTCCAGCGGTTGGTTGAAAACTTTTTCGGGGCGGGTTGTTGAAAAGACCTTTGTGGAGGGAGGCGTTTCGGAGGAAATTATTTGGGAGGGTTCATTTCTCGGTTTACACCTTTCTGATTGACGATTGATGATTACATGATTGTTGATTGTTGATGG
>CAZHLB010000293.1:0-8134 GCA_964533005.1 uncultured Saprospiraceae bacterium | reverse complement strand
AAATTTCCTTCAACCTCCCCGACTGGTTCGTCACCTCCAAAGCCCCTGCCGACATCAATTTCCCCCGCAAATTCATCCCCCTCGTATTCGTGAAAAAAACCACCGGCGTCTCGATGCCTCGTGTTTTCAGCGCCTGCAAAGTGTCCGAACCCGGTTGTTTTTCGCCCTGCCTGCCGATGTCCGAAATCACCAGGTCGAACGGTTCGCCCAGGTATCTCAAGGCTTCGTTCAGGCTCAGGGCATTTTGAAAAGCGATGCCAAACTCCTTCGCCCAGGTTTTTTGAGAAAAAACATTGTTCTCCGGGTGGTCGTCAATCCAAAGCACCCGCAGTTTGGGGGCGGCGGGCGGCGGTTCCGGCGTCGTGCTTTGCCGTTCCGAAAACCAGGTGAACAACTGTTCCCGCTCCCTCGCTGCATAGCTCGTTTGCGAAACGGCATTTTGCGAGCGGGCAAGCAATTTCTCAATTTCCAATTTCACCAATTCCAAATCGGCGGCGGGCAGGCTTTGACGTAGTTGCAGGCGGGTTTGCTCCGGCAACCAGCCTTGGCGAAACCAATCCAGGCGGCTGAGGCGTCGCAATGCCTGGTGCCAGGTCTCATTTTTTTGCCATTCCGACCAGCTTGCCTGCGGCGGAATTGCCTCCTCGTGCAGCAGGCAGGTCAGCTCGAAATAGATTTCAGGATAAACGGCGGCGGCGCAAAGCCACCGGTAGCCATCCTTGCCCAGGTATCGAAAAAGCTCGATAAATACTTCATTGCCCTGCCGCAGTCGCTCGGCTGGCAAGGCTGGCGGCAAGGGTTCCGGCTGCGAAAGTTGCCAGTCGCCGACCAACCGGGTTGCCGAGCCGTTCCAAAGCGCCATCAACACAGCAAGCCCTTGCACGCTCAATGGAACGACGGGAAACTTCCCGTTCAAAATTTGTTCGGCAGCGCCCCATTCCAGTGGGCTGTTCGTGGCGAGCAGGGCAATTTTTTCCCAGGCATCCGGCAGGTCGAGCGCCAGGTTCGACGGCTCGCCCGTGCGGAGGTTGATGAAGTTGGACGCCGTGCCAATCAGCAACAGCCGAGCGCCTTCCCACTCGGTTTTCAGCCATTCGAGGTGCACGTGCGAATCCAGGTCTCGCACGGATTTCCAACACCGGGCAGGCGATTTTTCAAAAAAGTAATAGTCCGCTTCGAGGTCACGGCGGTTGAGTTCCCGCACCAGTTCGGCGGCAAAACCGGCGAAGTGGTCACGGGGACTTTGTTGCTCGATGAGCGCCAGGTAACGAGGCGCTCGCTTGCGCCGGCGGGGAATAAAAGTCGGCAAACCGCCTGCCCGAATGGTCGCCCGCAAGGTGGCGGGCACGTCCCACTCGCTCGTTTCCATCCATTCTTTTTCCTGCAAAGGGGTCAGCGCCGGGCTTATTTCGGCGAGATTCCAAGCCCGCAAAGGATTGTCGGGAAAGTTTAGCAGCGGAAAAACAGGCTCCAACATCGAGGCGCTGGCGGGCGGCAGTTCCGGCGGCGGAGCTGTTTTTTTTCGCTTGCCGACTGGCGGAGGAGTAGTCGTTGGTGGAGGTGGCTGCCCCCCTTCAGGGGTTGGGGGTGGTGGCGGAGGCGTTATTTCGAGATTTTCCTTGAAAAAACTTTCAACCAAAGCCTGGGAAAGATACTTGTCAAAAATGCTTTGAAACTTCTGTTGCTGCTCCTCGGAGCGGCAGAGCAAGGCGGCGAGTTGCGACCGAAGCGCCTCCCAGGGCAGGTGTTTTTCTTCCAAAACCAGTTGCCAATAACGTTCCAGCCGCATCCGGGTGTCCACGCCAAAGCGGAAACCATGCAAGCGCAGCAGGTCGAGCAGCGGCTCAAACGGAAGCAAGTTGACTGGTTTGGTCATGTTTGCAAGTAGCAGTTAAGTTGATAAGGGTTGATAAAGGTTAATAAGGTTGATTTGTACAACCTTGAAATTTTGCTGGTAAAACATCAACCTTATTAACCTTTATCAACCCTTATCAACTTATGAGACAGATACTGGTCTATTGTATTTATCAACCGCCGCCTTCAGCAAAGGCGCAATGCTTGCCATTTCGGCGGCATCGCCTGCTGCGTCGGCGGGAAAAAGGTCATTCACGTCGGGCGGGTTGGGTTTTCGCTCGAAGACCAAATTGACCCAATTGCCCACCTCCTGGCGCAAGACGGCAGGCATGGCGGTCAGATTTTTCACCCTGGTTTTGTGCCGTTTTTCCAGACCGGCAAACAGCTTTTGGAAGTCATTTTTCTCCTCGTAATATTCCAGGGTAAAAATCACCGCCACCCGTGCGCTCAACTCCGCAGCGAGGATTCGGGAAAAATCGCCGAGGTAGAAATCCATCAAAATTTTGAGGTCTGCGCCGTTTTTGACGTCGCTTTTGCCGAGGTCGTGCTGCAAGACCAACACCAAATCGGGCTGAAGTGCCTGTCGGAAAGCCCGTCTGCCTTTTGCGGTGTCGGTCTGGGTGGCATAGTGTCGGTCGAAAGCATCGAACAGCGCCGACCGGCAGAGGTCGGGTCTGACCAAATAGCCCCGCTTGGGCAGGTTGATGCTTTTCCACAAAAAAGAATCCCGCCGGAATTGGGCGTTTCCTTCGCAAAATTCTTCGAAGCCAAACACCTCGAATCGTTGCGCAAGCCCCAGCGGGCAAGCCTTCCTGTGCTCATGCACGAACAAAAAGAGCGGTTCGGGCGAAGCGTTTTCCGCCAGGTTTTTCAGAATCATCTCGAATTCAAAAACCTGGTCGCTCCGGTCGCAGCGCCAAATGGATTCTTCGCTTACGAAATGCGTTTTCGGCACGGGCAGCGGCTGGGTTGCGGCGGCTGATGCGCCCTCCCAATTTTGCAGCGTTTTTTGCTTGAAATCCTCGTCCGCCGAGAGTTGGTAGAGCGGTTTGCCTTTGAAATCGTTGAGGACGAAAGCGCCCCGGTTCAGCGAAGCGTGGAGTTGCGGGTCGAAGCCTTGGTCGGGCAGGTTGTTTTGCATGGCTTTGATGGCGCCCGCCGCCACGTCGAAGGCAGCTTGCAGGGTCGAGTTACCTTTGAAAAAGCTCTTGTAAAACTCCTCGGCAAACTTTCGCCCGAGGCTGTCTTTCAGCGGCATGGTGGAGAAAATCACCGCCGGGATTTTTGCCTTCCGATAAATTTCCGCCTGCTCATTCGTCGAGCAGCCGTTCAAAATCACCAACTGAACGGTTTTTTGCGCAGCCAGAATTTGCGCCAACCCTTCCGCTCCCAGCCAATAATTTGCGGTGGAAGACTCCGCCTCCGTCAGTTCTTCGAGGGTTGGAATGCGGTCGTTGAATTGAAGTTCCTGCCCCTTGGCGTGACCCGCAAAATGGAAAATGCGGTAGGAATACTCCAGGCTTTTGCCAAACTCCGCCGTGATGGTTTCGATGTTCGGCTTGTGGCGCATGATAGCCTTCCAGCCCAAGTCGGTCACCGGTTCGAAAATGACTTGGCTCTCGGAAGCCGCCCCCGGCAAGGGGTTTTTCGAATCGAAAGTGGTGGCTACAAAGACGGCAGGTTTCATTTGATAAGGAAAAAGTAAAAAGGCAAAAGGCAAAAGTTTTAAGGAAAAAGTAAAAAGGCAAAAGTGAAGTGAAAAGTAGGCAAGGCAAAAGGGAAGGCTGGGGGTTCTACTTTTTACTTCTCCTCCTTTTTACTTCACTTTTGCCTTTTTACTTTTTACTTCCGTTTCAACTGTTCCCCGATGCGCCGGAAGTCTTCCGGGTTTTTTCCGAGCAACGAAATCGTGGTTTTCACCCGCTCCAAATCTGCTTGCGAGAGCCGGTCGGCAGGATTGACGGGCGGGTCGAGTTTGCTCAAAAAATCCACCCAGGCAATGAGTTCGGCGGTGGCGGGTTTGCGGCGGAGTCCTGCTTTTTCACGCAGTTCGATGAAAAATTTCAAGGCTCCTTCCACGAGTTGCTTGTTCCTGTTTTCGTCGTACAAACCTTTTGCCATCAGGATTTCGAGCAGGCGTTTTTCGCCAGGAAATTCGATGTGGAAAAAGGCACAGCGCCGCAGGAAGGCATCGGGCAAGTTCTTCTCGGAATTGCTGGTCAAAATCAGGACGGGCTTTTTGACTGTTCGCTCCTTCGCCGGGCGTTTGCGGTCTTCTTTTTCGGTGAAAAAAATGAAATCCTGCTCGTCGAAGGGCGGTTTTTCCACCTTCATTTCTTTCAGCGAAGGCATTTCAGACCAGCCGGAAAAGGAATGCAACTCAGTGGGCGTCGCCTCTTCGATGCGAAAACCAAGTTGGTCGAACTCAAAAAGCAGGTCGTTCGGAAAGTCCCTCGGCGCTTTGTCAATCTCATCCACCAGCACCACCCGGCGTTGCGAACGAGCGCCGATGATGGCTTGCCCCAGCGCCTCGAAATGAATGTAATTCAGGACGTTGATGCCCATTCTCGACTGCTCGATGCCCACCGCCAATTGCCCGCCGCCCTCCGGCGATTGCTCGCTGCTGACTGCCACCTGCCTCGTGCCGACCTGGCTATCCCGGAAATGGCGGATGGCGTCGTAGCGGTAGAGCAAGTCCTTGCTGGTGGAAGTGGTCTTTGCATTGAATCGCAGCACCTCGCCGCCGATGCCAAAATATTCCTGAAAATCAGCGTTTTGTGCTATCCAGTAAGCCAATTCGGTTTTGCCGGTGCCCGGCTCGCCGGTGATGAAAAGGGGCAATTCCATTTGGATTGCAAGCTTGACGGCGGCTTCGAGGGCGGCGCCGGGCAGGTAGCTCAGGTTGGACATAAGTTGCAGTTGATGTTTTGTGAAAATGGAGGTCGGTTCATGTCGAGAACTAACGTCGGCAGGGTTCAAAATTCTGTCCTTTCCCCACGGAGTATTTCATTGAAAATCAAAGGTTTGAGATGGGCAATTGACAACGGCTCCGTAGCAACGGGTTTTATACCCGTTGCTACGGAGCCGTTGTCAATTGCCCACCTCAAACCTTTGATTTTCAATGAGGTATTCTGTGGGGGTATCAACAGGTATCAACAGGGTTCCAAACCCTGCCGACGTTGCTGTGGGCAAACTTACCCTGCTGCCGCTTTCGTCAACTCATTGATTTTCTGCACAAACCGGTGCGCCACCAACTCAAACCCCGTGTCGTTCGGATGAATTTCATCGTCCCACTGCACATCGTTCACGATGCCTCGCAAGTCGAGGTAGTGGACGTTGGGATAACTGGCGGCAAGCGTTTGCAGGCTCTTGTTAAAAGTATCCATGAGGAAATGCGTGGCTGCGGTGCGGCTTTCTGGCTGGCTGATACCTTTCTTGTCGAAGTTTTTCCCCAGCCAACTGGTTTTTTTCGAGCCAGGCTCCGTCGGGCGAGGGTAGTCGTAGCCATGCACGATGATTTGCAGCGGCGAGTCTTTGTACCTGTCAAAAACCTGACGGTACAACGCATTCACCGTTGCCAGCGCATTTGGCAAGGTTTGGTTGAAAAAGTCTCCCGGTTGCGGTTGCTCCGGGAATTGGTCGGCAAGAAAAGTTATCAAGTTGTCGCCGAGGATGTCATTCCCGCCACCACTCAGGAGGAAAACCGCCGGGTTGAGCCGCTGGATTTCCTCGAAAAATTCGCCGCCTTTCAGGTAGTTCTGAATCGTATCGCCCGCCGCCGAGAGGCAATAGACGGGGTAATATTTGCCCACGTTGTCAATCACGTCGTTGAGCAAAGGATGCTGGAACCACGAGTCGCCTTCCGCCACGAG
Source organism: uncultured Saprospiraceae bacterium (assembly GCA_964533005.1). GTDB lineage: Bacteria > Bacteroidota > Bacteroidia > Chitinophagales > Saprospiraceae > UBA6168. Next base: position 2,408 of record CAZHLB010000293.1, on the reverse strand, counting down.
AATGGGTTTGCCTTGCAGTTCTTTCAGCGCCGAATTGAAGCGCCGCTTGCGCCAAAAGCCCGCCCATTTGTTAGCGGCAGAAAGTGTGAAATCCCAAAACACGCTGCGGCTGGCTGCCACCTCCCGCTTGGCGAGCGCCTGAGGGTTGAAACCGTCTTTTTCAAAGTACAAACCGAGGGCGAAATAGCTCGGCGTGACATCGCCATTTTCCACTTTCGCCTGTTCCTCAGCGAATTGCAACATGCCGTCCGCCTTCAGATGGTTGTCCACGTTGAAAGTGGGGTTGGGGATGTTCAGCTTGAAATTCACGCTGCCCCAGCCTGCAAGCGCCGGTTTTTTCAGGTTGAAAATGCCCCGGTCGCTGCCCACCTGCTCCGAATCGGGGTGCAAGGGCATTGGCAAGCCAGCCATTTCCAGGTTGCTGGCGTCGAAATTGGAGGTGCTGAAAAGGAATTTCACCGTCTCCGTGCCTCGCTCCCAGTTGTACCAGAACCATTTTCGGTCGAGTTGCAGCGGGATGACGCCGCCGCCGTGCTCGAAAACGACCTCCGAATTTCCCGGCTCAATCATCTTCACGTGCGGCTCGAACAGCCCCGGCTGGCAACTGAAATCTTCACTTTGGTAAATGCCCGCCACGTACAAATTCTTGGTGTGCTTGTTCGTCAGTACGATTTTGACGGCGCCGCCCCAACCGCCTTCCGCTTCCTCCAATTTGAGCGGGACGTTGCCATTCGAGACTTTGATTGGCGTTTCAGCGCCGTTCGTATCCACCTTGAAAAACTGCACGGAGAGCAAACTTTCAGGCAAGGCGTTTTTCGAAGAATTGTTGGCTAACCTGTTGAAATACATCCAGTTGGCTACGTGCCGAAGGTGGTCTTCGAGTTCGCCTGCCGCTTTCGCTACGCCGCTGTGCGATGGTTCGACCAGCGGGCGGAACGGGTCGCCGGGCTTGGTCAGGTAGTACAAATCGTCCCGCATGACCAAGTCGAAATCGGCTTGCGCCGGGTCGTCGGTGAAGGAAATGAAGTCTTTTTCGCCGAGGCGTTTGCTCAAAATTTCAGCTTCCTGACCCGGCAAAGCGTCCTTGTTCACCATGCGAACTTTGACGACTTCCCGGCGGATGCCGCTGAGTTTTGCCGGGTAGCTGGATTTTTTGTCAAGCAATTTCGAGGTGTCCGAGTCGAGTTGAAGTTGGGCATGGTCAAGCTCGGCGTTGCCGACTTTTGCCGAGGCGATATTGCCGTCTGGCAACCTGATTTCCAACTCCGTTTTGCCAGCTTCGATGCCGTGCAAAACGCCTTTGTCAAGCACCCACGCTTTTTGACTTGGGTTGAAAACCAGCGTCCCGCCTGCAATTTTGCCAACCGGCTTTTTGAAAAAGCCCTTGCGCAGCAGCGCCCGGAATTGGTCGGGAGCGTAGAGTTTCGGTTTTTGCTCGAAGACGACCCGCATCCGGTTGCGAATGCGGTTGTTCAAATCCTGGTAACTTATGTTGCCGTCTGTTTGCCGCAAGGCTTCGAGCAAGTGCAGCGTGAACACGCCGTGACCGTTGACTTCCACCGCCGGTTCGTCGCTTTCGGCGGCAGCCATTTGCACGTGAGCGCCTTGCGAAAGCACATCGTTGACGGATTTTCCAAGAAAATCTTCCCGCTTGAATTGGTTGGCAAACACAAAATCCTCCCACTTGCGCTGCTGGAAAACGAAGTCCACCCGGCGCTGCACGATGTTCGGTTCCAGCACTGCACGGGTGTTGTCGCCGGAGTGGCAGCAGTCAGAAATGGCGACTACGTGGGCTTTGGTTCTTTTGCTCAAATCGTTGATGAGGTAACGCAACTCCTTGTCAACCAGGAGGAAAGAAGGCGAGTAGTCGTTGTCGTAGTGGCAAACGATGGCTTCGAGGCGACCGTTGGATTGGTCAGTCCAAACCTCCGTGTCTGCGGCTTCGCAAGTGCCGTGACCGGAGTAGTAAAACAGCACGACGTCTTTCGACTTTGCCTTTTTTGCCAGTTCGGCGAAGGCTGCGACGACGTTGGGCTTGGTCGCCTGTTGGTCTTTCAGGAAAGTAGCGTTGAGTTGAATGGTGTCATCGCTTTTCAGGTACTCGAGCACGTCGTTGGCGTCGTTGACGCAGCCGCCGAGTTTTGGAAAGTAAGCGCCGTTGACGGTGATGTCTTCCCGGTAATCGTCAACGGCGACGAGCAGGGCGTGGACGGTTGTTTTGGCTGTTTTTTTTGCCATGTTTTCAGTGATTTTAAATGGTGAAAAAAGGAGAGGCGAGGATGCTCCGCCTTTTTTTAGTTGATGCACAAAAATAGATATAGTTCTCAGACAATTCTTGTGGGACGCGAGGGGGATGGGAACGCGGGGGGGGCCGGGGTGGGGGGGGGTGGGGGGGGGGTTTTTGGTGG
>CAZHLB010000292.1:0-8141 GCA_964533005.1 uncultured Saprospiraceae bacterium | reverse complement strand
CGGCACACCAGACAGGACGAAAACATCATGCTTTAAAATTCGGGGTGACTCATGTTTAGTGTTTATCAACTAAAAATGAAGCACATCGCCATTTTCGCTTCCGGCACTGGCTCGAATGCCAAAAAAATCATCGAGCATTTCCGGGGGCACGACCAAATCGCCGTCAGCCTCGTGGTTTCCAATAAAGCCACCGCTCCCGTCTTAAAAATTGCCGAAGAAAACGGCATCCCCACCCACGTCCTGAACCGCAAGGATTTTTATGAAAATCAAACGATGCTAAAAATTTTTAATCAATACAGCATTGATTTCGTGGTGTTGGCGGGCTTTTTGATTTTGATGCCGACGTACCTCGTGAAAGCTTACGAGGGCAGGATGGTCAACATCCACCCGGCGCTTTTGCCCAAATACGGCGGCAAAGGAATGTACGGGATGAACGTCCACGAAGCCGTCAAACAGGCGGGCGACCGGGTAACAGGCATCACCATTCACTACATCAACGAGCATTACGACCAGGGCGACATCGTTTTTCAAGCCACCTGCCCTGTCGAGCTGGATGACTCGCCGGAAGACATCGCCAAAAAAATCCACGCACTTGAGCACGAGCACTTTCCGAAAGTCATTGAAAAATTGATTGTTAATTGTTGATTGTTAATTGTTTGGGGCTTTCCCGACCGGCAACAATCAACAATTAACAATCAACAATTAGCAATTCATCATTCTATGAAAAATCCCATTCTCGTATCCGTGTTACTCATGCTCCTGTTCGCCCTGAACATTCAGGCGCAGGACAAACTCAGTTGGCGCAAGCACGTCAAGCTTGCCGACGAACTTTACACAAAGGCAATGTACGCCGACGCAGGCGAGCATTATCGTGCCGCCTGGAAGCAAAAAACGAAGGAAAAAGACCTCATCCACAAGGCGGGCGAGTGCTTCAACATCATCCGGGACTACCGCAATGCGGCGGATTGCTGGAAAAACGTGAAGGACGACAACGCCAAGTATCCGCTCATCGGCTTGCGCTACGCTCGTGCGCTCAAGCAAAACGGCGAGTACGAAAACGCCAGCAGCGAACTCGTCAACTTCCTCGGCAACTACCAGGGCGCTGACAAGCAGACCGTCTCCAACCTCGTCCAAACCGAGTTGCGGGGCTGCGAACTGGCGGCGCAATTGGCTGCCAAAGGCGAAAATCAAGACCTCGTCGTGTCGCACCTCGGCAGCAATATCAATACGCCGCTGACCGAATTTGCGCCGTTCCCCTGGGAGGACGAAGCCCTCTATTTTTCCAGCACGATGGCGAAACGGGCAGAAATCTACCGCTCCGTCAAATCCAACGGCGACTGGCAAAAAGCGACTCCGCTGCCCAATTTCCCGGTCAACGAAACCGACCATTTTTGCAACGGCTCGCTCACGCCCGACGCCCAGCGATTTTACTTCACCATCTGCAAATCGGTGGAAAGTTGGGGCGGCTTGACCACCCAATGCGAAATCTTCGTCACCCGCAAAGTCGGCTCTACCTGGGCTGCGGCAGAAAAAATGCCCGACTACCTCAACGAGGCAGGCGTGACCACCACCCACCCGTTTGTCGTTCACGACGGCGGCACGGAAATTCTCTATTTTTCCACCAATCGCCGGGGCGGCATGGGCGGAATGGACGTTTGGTACACCACCCGTGAGCTGAACAGCAACGCCAACGATTTCACCCTGCCCATCAATTGCGGCTCGAAAATCAACACCCTCGGCGACGAGATTACCCCATTCTACGACCGGCTCGACAAGAAGCTCTACTTCGCTTCCAACGGTCACGCCAGCATCGGTGGCGTGGACATTTTCAGAGCCAACGGCGCAAAGTCCCAGTGGGAAAAGCCTGAAAATGCAGGCGCCCCGCTCAACTCGCCCGCCGACGATTTCTTTTTTGTGAAAACGCAAACCGGCAAAGGCGGCTACTTCGTCTCGAACCGAACCTTCGAAATGGAAAAGGTGACCACCACGCACGAGGACATTTTTGCTTTTGAATACACTAAGCCCGTCCGACAGTGGGTGGCGAAAGGCGAGGTGCTGGACAAAAACAGCCGGGAGGCGGTCGCCGACGTGGAAGTTGCCTTGTACGAAGTGAAAGACAACGGGCAGCGGCGCTTTTTAGACAAAATCGTTTCGGCGACGGGTGCTTACGAATTCCCGGTGCAGCCTTCCGCCAAGTATTACGTCGAAGCCCTCAAAAAGGGCTATTTCCACGGTAGCAACAATTTCGACACCTACGATTTTGAAAAATTCAACGACTTCGGCGTCCCGGTTTTGATGGAGCCGGAAGCCCGCACGGAAAGCGGCGAACCGCTTGCCAGCCAGGAAAAAGTGAACGAATCGCCGTCCAAACCGGCGGTGAAAAAAGAAGAACCTACCGCCCCTGCCAAAGCCAAAGTCGTGATTAAAAGCGAGCCGGAAGCCAAGCCCGCAACGGTGAAAACCAAAGAGGAAATGCCCACCGGCATTGGCTCGACGACCCGGCAGGAAGGCGTTTCGTATAAAATTCAAATCATCGCCATCGGCAAATTCGACCCCAGCCAGGCTCGCTACGCTAAGGTGAAAAACATCGCCCGCCTGGACAGCGAGTACCTCGCCGAGCGCAATCTTTACCGGGTGCTGCTGGCTGATTACGATAATTTGGCGGACGCCAAAGCCGACTTGTCGGAGGTGAAAACGGTGAAGGATTTTGAGACGGCTTTTATTGTGGAGTATCGGAATGGGGAGCGTGTTGGGAAGGTGGAGGAGCAGCGGTAAGCGGTGAAAAAAGCTTGATTTTAATTGGAGGCAAGATGCCCTTCGGAGGAGATTCCGGAGGGCATTTTTGTTTTTGGCGGGAGAAGGTTGCTGGCAAACTGCTTTGGCATTTTTAGATTTGCAGGGAACTCGCTGCCGCCAGCGTCGAAAGTCTTAAATTGCAGAAAATCCAAGAGAGATGTCAAAGCAAGCCATCCAGTTAACTGAAATCTTCAAACAGCTTCCCTTGGTGGAAAAGCTGTACCTCATCGAGCTGTTTTTCCGAAACATCCGGGAAGAAACCATCAAAAAAGTCAGCCACGAGGAGGAAATGCGGAAAGCGGCAAACTTGCTTTTGGCAGATTACCAAAGTGATGAAGAACTGACGGCATTCACCGTTTTAGACCACGAAGACTTTTATGAAACGAGGTGAAATTTGGCTCATCAATCTTGACCCAACCATCGGGGCGGAAATCAGGAAAACAAGACCTGCTGTTATCGTCAGCAGCGATGCTTTGGGAATACTGCCGTTGAAAGTGATTGTTCCGATAACCGATTGGAAAAACAACTACGCAGCGGCTGCATGGATGGTAAAATTAGACCCGAATGCCACAAACAACCTTTCAAAAACTTCTGCCGCAGATTGTTTTCAGGTCAGGTCGGTTTCGCAGTTGAGAATGGTCAGAAAAATTGGCGAGGTGGAAGCGGTGAAAATGATTGAGATGGAGGATGCGTTGGCGAAGGTTTTGAAAATTAGGTGAACCTACCAGCGAACAGGAAGTAAATTTTAAACTTTGCATTAGTCAATTAAACAACAGATAAAATGAAACTCATTACTCTTGCTTTTTTGCTTTTGTCAATCAACAGCATGATAAAGGCACAATCACAAAATAATCAGCTTCGTTGCGAAGATTTTAAAAATGGAATATTCGAACAGTATGTGGATACAATGAGAATTGAAACGACCAGAAATGATAGTATTCAAATCGAAAGAACAAGGTTTGGAGAAGCTAAATATAGTGTAAAATGGACTTCAAATTGCAAATACGAATTGGAGCTATTGTCTACAACTATGTCTTTTCTAAAAGATAAAATAGGAAGAAAATATTTAGTTACTATTACTGAGGTGTTGGAAAACAAATGCAACATAGAATGTCTGATTCTTGGTAAGAACTTCGTCCATAAAGATACTATGATAAAAATAAAATAGCCGCTCGTTCAACTTTGTAAAACTTCCCAATATGACACACGAAACTGAAATCGAAGGATATAGCTTACAAGAATTGGCAAACAAAATCGGAGACCTGAGATATGATGCTTTGCAAGACTTGCTTTCAAAAATAGCACTGAAAGTGCAAAATGATGCTTCAAAGGACAGAAGTAGAGGAAGAATTAAGCTGGCTAAACAATTAGAAGAAGCATCTAAAAACCTTGCGAATGCTGCGAAAAATATTGAAAGGACGTGGATTATATGCGAGCCGCATACCTTGAAATAATCCCCGATGGCTCGGTACCGGCGGAAGCAAAGCTTGTCGTTTTTGGAAGGAGGAAGGCGAGGTGGTTGGAAAATGCTTGACCCGCTTGCGCAAGTTTGCATTCCCAAGCCCTTACGCTGCTCGCTGTTTACAACAACAACCCAATATTTTCAACGTCTTTGACGGAAATGAAATGCGCTTCCGTCAGTTTGCACCTGTCGTCCGCTCCACAAAATACATATCCATCAACCCCTTCCCTTTGGTGTCAATTTTCCCTCTGTGCGTGCAGTTAAATTGTTCCTTCACCAACTCGTAGGTGCTGCCAGAAATGTTCACCCTGCCCGCTTCTCCGCCGCTTTCGATGCGCTGCGCCGTGTTGACGGTATCGCCCCAGATGTCGTAGGCGAACTTTTTTACGCCGACGATGCCCGCCACCACGGGTCCCGTATGCGCCCCGATGCGGGCTTCAAAGCAGAATTTGCCTTCAGCTTCCCGTTTTTGTTTGCGCTCCCGCATATACGCCTGCATTTCAAAGGCGGCGTTCAGCACGTCGGCAGCGTGGGTGGTGTTCGGTGTGGGCAGCCCGCCTACTGCCATGTAAGCGTCGCCGATGGTCTTGATTTTTTCGACGCCGTGCTTTTGCATGATATGGTCGAAGGCAGAGAAACACTCGTTGATTTCGGCGACCAATTCTCTCGGCGTCAGCGTCTCCGACAGTTGGGTGAAGCCCTTGAAATCGGAGAACAGCACGGTCACTTCGTCTATCATTTTCGCATCCGCCGAGCCTTTGGCTTTCAGTTCCTCGGCGACTTCAGCGGGCAGGATATTGAGCAGTAGTTCGTCGCTCTTTTTTTTGCCCGCTTTGATTTTGTTGCGCTGGTTGAAAAAGATGCCTGCGAAAAGCATGACGACTACAAAGCCACTCATGAACCCGTTGCGGAGCAGCTTTTGCCTTTGCAATTCCGCCTTTGCCACGGCGTCTTTCTTTTCCTGTTCTGCCTTTGACGCCGCCTCTTTTTTACCGAACTCGTACTGCATCTGGGTCTGCACCAGCTTCTTCGTGTTCTCCTCGTTGTACATGCTGTCCCGTGTCGAGATGAAGAGTTTGTAGTGGTCGAAGGCGCTCCGCCAGTTGCCGGTGGCGCTGTCCAACTGCACGATGCTGCCGTAGTAATTGTTGTACTCGCCGACGCTTTCGAGTTCTTTGGTCAGTGAAAATGCGTCGTTGAAATACTTCCGGGCTTCGGCGTAGTTGCCCAGCTTAGTAAGGCAGTTGCCTATCTTGGTGTACAGACTGGCAAGCTCTTTTTTGTTGTTGAAGGCACTGTATTCTTTCGCCGCCAGCCGGTAGTAAGTCAAGGCTTCTACATTGTTCCCTTGTGCCTGGTACGCTTCCCCGATAAAATAATATGCCCTGCCGATGCTGCTGCCGTTCCTGATTTTTTTCCCCAACTCAAGCGCCCGGAAATGGTAAGACAGCGCCTCCGAATAATTGCCGAGGCGCGCATAACATCTCCCGACGTCGTTGCTGGAAATTGCTGCGTTGATGAAATTCTCAAATTCCATATCGTTCTCCAAGCTCTGTTTGTACGATTTGATGGCTTCCTCGTAGTTGCCTTGTGCGACAAGCGAGGCAGCAAGGTTGTTCAGTGCAATGGACACGCTGTACCTGTCTCCGGTTTCCTCGGCTATTTTCAAAGTGGCATATTGATGCTCCGTAGATTCCGGCAGCATGCCCATTCTGCCGTACACCCATGACAGGATAGAGTGGACATAACTCTGATTGCCTTTGTTGCCAAGTTCCTCAAACCCCTTCAAGGCGAGCGAGAGGTGTTTCAGTGCATCCGGGTAATTGCCTGCATCCGCATAATCCTGTCCAATCATCGCCCATAGATTAGCGGTTTGAGTCTTATTTCCCAATTCTTGCCACAGCGCCAGCGATTCGAAGTGGAGTTTCAAGGCATCTTCGTAATTGGCTTTCTGCCAGTGGTACCGCCCAATGTTTTTTTTTGCCGCTGCAATTCCCTTTTTCCACTTCAATTTTTCCGCAAGGGTCAATGCCTGCAAGGCATATTTCAAGCCTTCGTCCGAATTGTTGTTGATGTGCTCAGAACTGATTTTTGTTATTAAGTTCACCTTGTTGGTATCCTCTGCTGCCTTCGGCAATTCGGCGAGCAGCGAATCAAGCAGTGAAGTGGTTTGGGAAAAAGCCTCGCTGCCTGCTGCCAGCAACAGGGCAAGCAGCAACCTGGAAAGCCGCCTGCCGAATGGAGAAAAGGGCAGGGAAAGCGGAATTGGCATTGTTGTTTTCAATGGATTTTTCAATTTGCCTTTCAAACAAAAAAACCGGTTCTTCGTGTTTTCACTTACGAAAACACGAAGAATCAAATAAAAGCATTAGCAACATGAATACCAATAAAAAAGAGTTGTCACCCGAACAACGTGAAGCATTACTCTCCACATTGAAAACTCGTTTTGAAAAAAACAAGAACCGCCATCCGGGTCTTGAATGGTCTAAAGTGCAAGCCAGGTTGGAAGCCAATCCTGAAAAATTATGGTCATTGAGCATGATGGAAGAAACCGAGGGCGAGCCAGATGTGGTCGGTCATGATGAAAAGACGGGCGAATTCATTTTTTATGATTGCTCACCCGAAAGCCCTAAAGGTCGCAGAAGTCTTTGTTTCGACCGTGCGGCGTGGGAGTCAAGGAAAGAAGACAAACCGGAATATAATGTCGTAGATATGGCAGCCGACATTGGCATAGAGCTTTTATCGGAAGAAGAATACAGGCAGTTGCAAAAACTCGGAAACTTCGACACCAAAACGTCGAGTTGGGTGAAAACGCCTGCCGATATTAGAAAACTCGGCGGCGCTCTCTTTTGCGACCGCCGCTATAATCATGTCTTTTTATCTCATAATGGTGCGCAATCTTATTATGCCGCCAGGGGATTTCGTGGGTCGTTGAGGGTTTGAATTTTACCTTCATTGATTCAAATCTCACGTTCGGGTGGGACTAAATCATGGTGATTTTTAAAATCACCATGATTTAATCAGCCCTATATTTCGACCATCAAACTTACTGCCTGCCCCACGCTAATCTGCCCGGTGCGCACAACCGTTCCATAAGCTCCGGCATTGTTCTGATTCATACGCACGACCGTCTTCATCATACGAGGGTCTTGCCTGGCAGTATCCGGGTCGAGGTTAATCATCATACAGCGCAGGTCACGCATTGTCAAACTAATCATAGCGCCTGTTTCCTCGTTGCCAAAAACCAACTTTCCACCTATCCATTTATCCTCCAAAAATGGCTCGCTCCCCGCTGTCTCAATTATCATATTTGACCGGAATCGCCTGGTATCCAAGTCTTGACCCGCCTCCCGGCAAATGGCGGCAACCGTCGCCAAATTGATGACCGACACGCTTGCCTCATCAAAAATGCCGTGTTTGAGTTTCATCAATTCGACCGGACTTCCGAGCTTTTCCGAGACGCTGCTTTGCAATTCGGCGCTTCCGAGCGAAAAAACCTTCCCTTCCGGCGTACGGACATGCGTAGGCAAAGGCTCTTCCGAATGCTCATCGTGACCGAGCGGCTCGTACAAAAGAAGTTCGGGAAGTTTGCTGGCACTCAGCCAGGGGAAGCCGCTGCTGTCGTCGAGGCGGCGAAACGCAAAGCGACGGTCGCCTTGCAAACCGTGCCAGCCAAGAAAGGCGGCGTCCAGGGCGATACCCGCCATAGATTTGACAGGGTAGCGCACGAGTTCATGAATGTGTCCGAGGTGAATTATCATGGATATTTTTTCGCTGTAAGTAGTTGAGGCGATTTATTCCACACTTTCGATTAGTTCCAGTTTTCGAGCGGCGGGGGGGGGGGGGGGGGGGGGGGGGGGGGGGGGGGGGGTGGTGGGGGGGG
>CAZHLB010000291.1:0-8157 GCA_964533005.1 uncultured Saprospiraceae bacterium | reverse complement strand
CCCCGCCGCTCGGAAAATGAGGTTTTCGGTGAGGCTCATAGACATGGATTTCTACAAATTCCTGAACCGCACCGGCAAAGTCACCCGCACACTCACTGGCTTTCCATCGAGCATGGCAGGCTGCCAGGCAGGCATTTGCGAGATGGCATCGAGGGCAGCTTTTGCGCACCCGGTGCAATCTTCATTTCTGGTGTCCACCCTTTCGATACTACTGATTTCGCCTCGTTGATTGATGACGAAGGTCACGTGTTCCAGCCCGTCGCTGCCATCGGCGAGGTCGGCTTGGGGATATTTGATTTTGCCCCGTAGCCAATCCTCCAACTCTTCATTCGAGCATTTGTCGGGGTTTTTGTCATTCATGCAGGCGGCGGTGAAAATGGGCGGACGGTCAGTTTCCGACAGGGTGTAAATCGCTGCCCGTTTTTTCACGACGGGCTTCACGGCTTTCGCCGTTTCTCCCTCGCCGGAAGTGGTCACCCGTTTCCCACCGGATGGGTTCGTTTTCCGAACATCGGAAGCCTCCAACGATTCATCCGGCATGTCTGCGCCGCTTCCGGTTTCCACATTGTCTTGATAATCATACACGTACCAATTTGGGTTGCGGTCGTAGGAGGAGCGGGTGCCGTCTTCGTTGACCGACAAATTGTTCGTGTTCATGGTGTCGCCGAGCGCAGTATCCTGTTCTGTCACGCCAGCTTGCTCGCTGGTGTCCTGTTTCGTGTTGCAGGAAGCTGCCATCCCCATTGTCGCCGCAAAGGCGAGGAATAGCAGCAATCGGAACATTTTTATTGATTTCATGGCGGTAGTTTTTTAAGGGATGAGGATTGTGGGATGAGGAATGAAATACCTCATCCCTCAATCCTCATCCCTCATCCCTAAAAATAGTATCTCATGCCAGCGCCGCCGCCCATATCGAAGTCGGTTCTTTCGATGAGTGCGAGGCGGGGCGTTGCCTGGATGAATATTTCAAGCTTTTCGATTAGCACGTTCAAACCGATGGCGCCGGTGAAGCCAATCACCACTTCATCTTCGTACTCACGGGGCCAATCCCGGATGCCGATGAATGCGCCGGGCCCATAAAAAAAGTGGAATTGATGCTGGTTGTCCAGCCCATTTTCTTTGATGCCAATGATGCTGAGGAAGAAAAAATCGTCCAAATCCCAGGCGGCGAGAAAGTCAGGCGACAACCCGCCGGGCTTGTAAATTTTGATGCTCAAACCAGTCGGTTGCCCTGCCTGAAAACCAATGCCAACGTCGCCTGCCGCTCGCTGGGCGAATGTACCGGGGCATTGAAGCAAGGCAAAACTGCCTGCCAGCAAGCAAGTTAAAATGCCCAGGCGGGCGGCGGTCAGAAATGGGATTGTATTCATTGGGTAAAAATTTAGCCCGGCAGCAGGGAAGCTATTTTTGAAACGGGGACAAAAGGCTCGTGTTCATTTGAAACCCAGCCTAACCTGAAGCGGAGAAAATGCAGGCTGAACATGGAACTTCACCCTCCGTTTTACTTCAAACTGTTCAGCCATGCAAACGAGACAAATCTTCATCGCCCTCGACGATTACCAGTTGCCGAACCCGGTGATGGAATATGGCATCCACCTGGCGAAGGCGCTCGAAGCACACGCCCGGCTGGTCGCCATCGAGCAATTGCACCTGGAAATGACGCCGACGAGCATCGCTCAGACCGACATTTACCAGTACCAAAATTTTGAAATGACCGAGGTGATTGACGCCGTCAAACCTGACGTGAAGGCTTTGACTGAGCGGGCAAAAGAAATCTGGCAAGACGTCAGCTACTCGCTGGAAGCGGGTTTCCGGGAAAGCACGTTGATTGAAAAATCAGAAGAGGAGCGCCCGCAACTCGTTGTGGTTCAGCGAAAAAGCAACCTGACGACCCTGAACGAATGGTTCGGAACCCACGAAACCCGACTGGCGCACAATATCCCCAACCCGGTGCTTGTCGTGCCAAAAGAAACCACCTGGAAACCTGTCGGGCAAATCCTCTACGTGCTTGATTTGGCAGACGATGCGGTGGAAAACATGCGCCTTTTGCATTTTCTCGCCGCCCGTCTGAAAGCTCACCTCAACGTTGCCATCGTGGCGGGCGATGAGGTGAAAGAAAACAACCCTACTTTTTTGACGGCGGTCGCCATGTTCCGGCAGTTATCGAGCCACGAGCAGGTGACCTACATCCAGGTTTTTACGAAACAAGCGGCAGATACAGTGGCAAGTCTTGTGACGGAAACGCAGGCGGATTGGCTTGTTTTTCAAGACAAAGACAGGTCATTTATCAGCCGTCTTTTTGACCATTACAATAATGCGCACCTGATTTTGCAGTCGGAAATACCGGTGCTTGTCATTTAAGTAGGTGAGTAGATTTATACAACACTTTTTTTCTTTCAACACATAGTCACATAGAGCACATAGAGTTGATAATCAAAAAACTACGTGAACTATGTGACTATGTGTTGAAAGAAAAAAGTGATGTTCAATATTGGATGATTATTTAATCAAAAAGAAAAGCCAGCAATTCACCCCAACCAAACTCAAAAACCATGAATCCCCAATTCAAAACCTACGACCTCGTCCAACTCCTCGAAACCGAAGCTACACGCCAAAATGCCGAAGTGAAAGAGGACTGCCAAAGCTGGACGATGGAACTGCCCGCCGAAACAGGCAGCGGCATTTTGAAAGTGTATGATTTTGAAGATGGCTTGCAATTGCTCCTCTTCGAGGGGCGGCTGGAAGAAACGGTCATCTGGTCGTTTCAAAGCAGCAAGCCGTCACCTGTCTTTTTATTCTTTTCCACCAAAGGCAAACCTGCCGTGCAGTTTGGCAAAAATGCTTCGCAAATCGAGTTGGCGCCGCTTCAAACCGTGCTCGCAGAGCATCCGCCCGGAAAGCTCGCATCCATTCAAATCCAGGCCGGAACGGAAACGGTGTTTGCCGTTTTGTCCATCCAACGGAAATTGTACGAACATCACAAGCACTGCTTTTCCAGCCAGGCTTCCCAGGAGTTTTCCGCTATTTTTTCCGGTGAAACTTCCATCAAAACCTTCCGCAACACCGAATACGGCTTGGACACGGCTGGCTTGGTGCAGCAGATACTTTCAGACGACCACCAGGGTTTGCCGCACACCACTTTCATAGAAGCAAAGGCGCTGGAAATTTTTTCCCTGCAATTGCGCCGGTGGGAATTTGAAGTCAGTAACCAAGGGAACCACTCCAACCACCATTCTGACGACGTTGCGAAAGTTATCCAAGCCCGCAACTTATTGGTTCACAACCTGAAAGATGCGCCAACCATCCCGGAACTTGCCAAGCGCAGCGCCGTCAACCAGCAAAAGCTCAAGCAGCTTTTCAAGTGCGTTTTTTCCAAAACCATCAACCAATATTTGCGGGAGGAGCGGCTTAAAACTGCCCGCCACCTGCTGGCTGCCGATGGCATGAGCATTCGGGAAGTTGCTGCGCAGGTTGGCTACGAAAATCCCAGCTATTTCGCCCGGCGTTTCAAGGAGATGTTTGGCGTGTATCCCAGCGATTTTTTGGAGGCATTGAAGAACGGCGAGGAAGAAAATTGAGGGTTTTTAGAAATTTCCATTTGTGCCCTTAATAATTCGGTTCTTAATCTGCCGCCATGACTCAGTCAGTTAGCTTTGCAATCGCAATAAACAAAACCACATTTGCAAACTTAAAATGGCTGCACTTTTAGCGTGCAGCCATTCTTTTCTAAAATTATGGCAGAGCGAAAAATGGATGCCTTGAAGTTGTTTCTACTTTTGACAAGAGGGGGAATAAAATGAAGGGTTCCAGGAAAGTCCCGGAAAGCGAAAGGGCAAAAAATAAGGGAGTTAAACAAGCTGGTAAAACTCGAAACAAAGGGTTGGTTGAAAGGAGAAAAGGCATTTTGGGGACTAAGCATTTGGTGGGGAAAGAAATCGTAGGGAGAGAAGTTTGAGCGTTTTCGAACTTGATTTTTTAGGGTTTCAGGAGAGGAATGGTTTTCACTTGGTCAGACAGGTTATACAAAGCGTAACAAAGAAGTTGTCATTCAATCTGAACTTTCCAAAAGGGCTACCGCCCAAAGAATTTCAATCATAAACAGCGAAAATTACTGCCAGAGCGCCTGTCGCCCTGTTCTTCCCGATTTTTTGGTGAGCCAGGAGCAAAACTTGTTTGCTCCTGACTTCTCCAAAAAGGTGGCTCACATGAAGTTGTGCGCCTTGGGTTGATGAGGGTTTATAAAGTTGATGGGTTAATAAACCTCATTAACCTTATAAACCCTCCTCAACTTTCAACTCACGCCCTGCGGACACTTTCGCCGTAGGAGCCGTGAATCATGTCCTTCATTTTCTTGCGAGCGAAGAAAATGCGGCTTTTCACAGTGCCAATCGGCAGGGTAAGCTTGCTGGCGATTTCCTGGTACTCGTAGCCGTTGAAAAACATTTCGAACGGCACCCGGTGGTCGTCGCCCAGGTGGTCGAGCATGTAGCGAAGTTCTTTGAGCATGATAACGGAAGGGGCGCTGTTTTTCACCGGCTTGGTTGTGGCAGCCTGGATGTTTTCCTCCAGGGGTTGTTCGACCTTGTTTCTCGTGCGCTTTTTGCGGTAGTCGTTGATGAAGCAATTCCGCATGATGGTCGTCAACCATGCTTTGAAATTTGTTCCATCGGTGAAGTTGTGCAGGCTGGCGTAAGCTCGCATCAGCGTTTCCTGCATCAAATCTTTGGCGTTTTCCTTGTCGCAGGTCAGCTTCATGGCAAAGCCAAAGAGCAAGCTGTTTAATGTGTTACAGCGGCTGTTGAACTCGATTGTGGTCATAGTTGGAAATGTTAATTGGTTAAAAACTAAGCGTAGGGATTAGACGAGTCCAAGTAGTGCGGCTCTTTTGTTTCGGAAGTCAGAAGATGGATAGTTGGCAGGTAGGGGTGCTTAAGAGAAGAAAAGAAGTGATAAGTCTTGAAGTCGTTTTTGATGAGAATTATAATTTGCAGATGATAACTATTAGCCAAGCACCGTGCCAAAAGCATAACACTCTATATTTCAACGACTTAAAAGCTATCTACCCCCCCCCGCTCTCCTGATATTTCAGGAATTTGATGAAAAATCATAACTTTTAAGGACAAGCGGCAGTTGCCGTTTTTTAAACACAAAGGCGGAAAATTTCGCCTGCTCAAAAAAATCAAACCTATGAAAACAAGCTCTGAAAAAATCCAATTTTGGTCGGTTTCCAACGGAGCGACAGCTCTGGTGGAAAAGGCTGCAAACGGGAATCACCAGATGAATGATGACAATTACGATAAGCTGTTATCCGCCTACTTCGCAACAGCAGAGTTGGTGCAGAGCGGGGTCATATTTATAGACCAGGAGGGCAATATTCTGCACGTCAATTCCCGGTTTGCCAGGGAATTGGGCTACCAAAGAGACCAGTTCAACCCCAAGACGATTTTCCAGGTGAACCCGCATTTCAACCTGATGGGCTGGCGCAAAATCTGGGATGGCTTGCAGGAAAACGGGCAGGTTTCGATGGAAACGGAGCATCTCAATGTTTTAGGTGAAACAGTGCCCGTGCGTTGGCGGGGCGTTTTGACGCAGGTAAACAGCAGCCAGATTTGCACCGGCGTGGTCGAAGGCAGTGTAATTGAATCGCAGGAAGACCTTTTCCTCGCCCGTTTTTCGGTAGAAAATGCCAGCGACATGATTTATTGGCTTGACCCGCAGGGCAACTTTTTTTACGCCAACAAATCCACTTGCGACAGGCTGGGCTATTCTTCCGAGGAATTGCTGCAAATGAATATCTGCCAGGTTGAGCCAAGCTTGACGCCGGAAATCTGGCAAGAACGGTGGGAAAAATTGAAAGCCCAAGGTCAACTCTCCATCCAAACCAGCCGCCGGAAAAGAAACGGTGAAATTTTCCCAACTCGCATTTCACTGAACTACATCGAGTACCAAGGCAAAGAATACAACCTCTCCATTGCCAAAGACTTGCGCCTCGACCCGGAGTGGATGGAAATTTTCGACCTGGCTTTTCATAGCCTGGAGCAGTCGAAAGACATGATTTTTTGGCTCAAGCCAGATGCTTCCTTCCATTATTTCAACGATGCCTTTTGCCAGGCGACCGGCTACTCCCGCAGTGAAGTGGAAGAGATGAACCTGCTCGATTTCTTTCCAACTTTTACCCTCCATGATTTTCAAGATAGCTGGGAACAGCTCCGCTTGGAACACAACCGGCAGCGGGAGTTGGAAATCACTTGCAAGGATGGTTCGACGTTGCCGGTCGCAGCTTCGGTTTCCTTGTTCCGTTTTGGGCAACATGAATATTCAAGCACCTTTTTGCGAGACATTACCGAGCAAAAACAAAGGGAAGCCCAACTTCAAAAACTGCTCGAAGAAAACCAGGAACTGAACAAAAAACTCAGCCAGGAAAACATCATCCTGAAAGAAGAAATCCGTCTGGAATACGGCGACTTTCCAAACATCGTCAGTGTGAGCAAAAATTACCGGAAGGTTTTGGCGCAGGTGGAACAAGTCGCCGGAACGGACGCCACCGTGCTAATCCTCGGCGAAACCGGCACCGGCAAGGAACTGCTCGCCAAAGCCATTCACCATTTCAGCGAACGCTCCGACCAGCCGATGGTCAAAGTCAACTGCGCCGCCCTGCCGGAAAACCTCATCGAAAGCGAGCTTTTCGGGCACGAAAAAGGCGCTTTCACCGGAGCGGTGCAGCGAAAACCAGGGCGATTCGAGCTGGCGCACAAGGGCACTTTGTTTCTGGATGAAATCGGCGACTTGCCGCTCGAATTGCAGGTGAAATTGCTGCGGGTGTTGCAGGAAGGCGAGTTTGAGCGGGTTGGTGGCACACAAACTATAAAAGTGGACGTGCGCTTAATTGCTGCCACGAATCGCAACCTGGAGGAGTACGTGGAAGAAGGCAAGTTTCGGGAAGACCTGTTTTACCGCCTCTACGTTTTCCCAATTTACAACCTGCCGCTGCGGGAAAGGAAGGAAGACATTCCAGCATTGGTGCGGCATTTCGTGGAAAAATTCAATCACAAACTGGGCAAACACGTGGAGGAAATTCCTTCGAAAGCCTTGGAAGAACTGACCCGCTACGAGTTTCCCGGCAACGTCCGGGAACTGGAAAACCTCATCGAGCGGGCAATGATTTTGAGCAAAGGCAAGACGCTGGCGTTCCAGGTGGCGAACAAAAAAACGCCGTCGAAAAAGGAACCCGTCCTTTTTAAAACCCTGGAGGAAATGGAACGAACGCACATTTTGGAAGCCTTGCGCCGCTCGAATGGCAAGGTCAGCGGCAAGGGCGGAGCGGCGGATTTGCTGGATATAAATGATAAGACGCTGAATTCGAGGATGGTGAAATTGGGGGTTGGGCGGTTTGATTATCAGGCATAAAAAAAGGGCGGGTGACGTTTCACCTGCCCTTTTTTTGAGAATAATTGTCAAGTTTCTGCGGAGAGGGAGGGATTCGAACCCCCGGTACCTTGCGGTACAACGGTTTTCAAGACCGCCGCATTAAACCACTCTGCCACCTCTCCTTTTGAGTATGCGAGTATGCTGATAGGCAAGCAGGCGAGTAAAACTGGGCGGATGGAGAAAAGGTTTCGCTCGGTCTGCTTGCTTCAAGCGGCGGCAAAGGTAAAAGTTGGGCTAATGCTGCCACCTCGTAACCTTCTTTTTTTTGACATCACCGTAAACGACTGGAAAAATTAAGCCTCACTACTTATTCCAACCGGCTTTTTTCATCAACAACTTGCCCGCCAAAGCTTCCCGGATTGACTTTTTTGAAAAAATTTCCCCACCAAAACCAATCCTTGCCAAAGATGTTACTTTTGCGCTGGTGTTAGATTGAATCTAACCCACCGTAAAAATACGATGATGACCAGAAAAATATACCTCGACAACAATGCGACAACCCCTTGCGACCCAAGGGTGATTGACGCCATGCTCCCTTATTTTTTCGAGCACCACGGCAACGCCGCCAGCCGCAGCCACCCCTTCGGCTGGGAAGCGGAAGAAGCCGTTGACCTCGCACGGGAACAAATCGCCGAGCTGATTGGCGCTGACCCGAAAGAAATCGTCTTCACCTCCGGCGCTACCGAAAGCGACAACCTGGCGCTGAAAGGTGTTTTTGAAATGTACGCC
>CAZHLB010000290.1:0-8179 GCA_964533005.1 uncultured Saprospiraceae bacterium | reverse complement strand
GAAGTGCTGACAGCACTGCTCACTTTTCGCAGCACGTCGAGGATGCTGAGATAGACTTTATCAGGCGCTTTCAAAAACTGGTCGAGGCTGACCCACTGCGCCGATTCGATGTCTTCCTCGTGTTGAAGTTTCAAATTTTGCTCGCTGGTTTGCATGACGTACCACCAGGTTTTTTTCAAAATGCGCTTCCCGTCTTGCTCGTAGGTGTGCCAGGTTTCCGTCAGGAACTCGCCGAGCCGGGGTTGTTTCAAGCCTGTTTCCTCTTGCACTTCCCGCACGGCGGCTTGCTCCGGCGACTCGCCTTTGTCAATTTTTCCCTTCGGCAAATCCCAGTGCCCTCGGCGGAAAATGAGCAGCACTTCATTTTTCTCATTGAAAATGACGCCACCCGCCGCTTCGATGATTTTGAAAATCGAGGTAAACTCAGCCCAGAGCTTTTCGAGGTCTGTGTCAACCACGACCATTTGCTCGAAACGCTTGGTGCTTTCAAGCTGGTTAACCAGGTTGAGCAGGAACTTTCGCTTGCCTGCGAACCGCAAAACCGGGCTACTTTCATTGCCCATCCCCCACCCTGCCGCCTCCGCTTGAGATGCCAGCACGAGGGGGGTGTCGTTAACGTAGATTTTATACATTTGCCGCCCACTTGGGAGGGATGAGGGATGAGGAATGAGGGATGAAAAGCGAAAGTCCTTCATTCCTCATTCCTTATCCCTCATTCCTTTTATGAATATCGCCACGGAAGTCGCCAAGCGATTGCTGCAAATAAAGGCAATAAAGTTAAGCCCGCAAAAGCCGTTCACCTGGGCTTCGGGCATTCAATCTCCCATCTACTGCGACAACCGCATCGTGCTTTCCCACCCGGAAATCCGGGATTTCATCAAGTCCTGCTTCGTTGAAAAATCTAAAGAATTTGGCAACTTTGACGCCGTTGCAGGGGTCGCAACGGCAGGCATTGCGCATGGCATGATGCTGGCAGATGCGCTGCAAAAACCCTTCGCTTACGTGCGGAGCAAACCCAAAGAACATGGGCGGCAAAACCTGGTGGAGGGCGAATTACAGCCGGGTTGGCGGGTGCTGGTGGTGGAGGATTTGATTTCGACGGGCGGCAGCAGTTTGGCAGCGGTGGAAGGAGTGCGGCAGGCGGGCTGCGAGGTAGCGGGCGTGCTCGCCATTTTCAGTTATGGTTTTGAAAAAGCGCAGCAGGCTTTTCAAACTGCGAATTGCCCGCTGGAAACTTTGTCAACTTACGACGTGCTGGTGCGGGAAGCCTTGACCAGCAAATACATTAACCTTCATGACCTTGATTTACTGACCACCTGGCGAGCAAAAAATGGGTAAGAAACCTTCGGAGAGAGGTGGCTTTTGAGAAAAAAATTTTCAATTTTTTTCTCAAAACCGCCTCTCTCCATAAGTTTCCGAACCAGTCAGTTAGCCATGATAATAGAGCAAGCCCAACCGGCGCCTTCATTCAAATCGGAGACTAAAAATCAAAACACAGGGATGTCTATCATCACAACCCGTTCGGAAGAATTTCTTCGCACATACCTCAACAATGCCTCGCCAACCGGCTTCGAGGCAAAGGGTCAACAACTTTGGCTCGAATACATCCGCCCCTTCGTGGATGAAACCCAACTCGACAACTACGGCACTGCCTACGGCATCATCAACCCAGGCACGGGATTCAAGGTGGTCATCGAAGGTCATGCCGACGAGATTTCCTGGTTTGTCAATTTCATCAGCGACGACGGTTTTATCCACGTGATTCGCAACGGCGGCAGCGACCATCAAATCGCTCCTTCGAAGCGGGTCAATATTCACACGCCGAAGGGCATCGTGAAAGGCGTTTTCGGGTGGCCCGCCATCCACACCCGGCAGGTGGAGGACAAGCTCGTTCCGAAACTTGAAAATATCTTCATTGACGTGGGCGCAAAAGACAAGAAAGAGGTGCTGGAAATGGGCATCCACGTCGGCTGCGTGATTACTTATGAAGACGAACTGACCACTTTGAATGGCAAATACTACGTCGGCAGGGCGCTCGACAATCGCATCGGCGGTTTTTGCGTAGCGGAGGTGGCGAGGTTGCTGCATGAAAACAATATCAAGCTGCCTTTCACCCTATATGTGGTCAATTCCGTGCAGGAGGAAATTGGCTTGCGGGGCGCTCAAATGGTGGCGGAAACCATCAAACCCAACGTTGCCATCATCACCGACGTGACGCACGACTCGAACACGCCACTGATTGAAAAGAAAATAATTGGCGACGTGAAATGCGGCGACGGGCCCTCGGTGACTTACGCACCTGCAGTTCACAATAAATTGCTTCAACTTATCCTCGAAACGGCGGCGGAAAAGAATATTCCTGTCCAGCGGGAAGCTGCCAGCCGGACGACTGGCACAGACACGGATGCCTTTGCATATAGTAATGGCGGCGTGCCTTCCGCATTAATTTCCCTGCCTTTAAGATATATGCATACGACGGTGGAAATGGCGCATAAATCAGACGTGGAGAATGTGATTAAACTGATTTATGAGGTGCTTCAAAAAATAAGCAATGGGCACAGTTTCAAGTATTTTTGATGAAAGCCTTGCTCGAAGGTAGCGCCTGAAAAACCTGCTTTTTCTGAAAAAAAGCGGGTTTTTTCAGGCGCCACCGACCGCCCAATTAACAGGTTAATATTTCGGCTCGATTTGCTGTCTCAAACCAGTGAATAACTTGTATCTCATTTTTTCCGCACCATCTTTACATCCATTAGCTTCACCAACAATTCCATTTTCATTTCGTATTTCAATATCTGACTGCCGAGCGTATTTCCATTTTCTGCTTTCATGGTGTAACCATGACATATCGAGTGAATAGGCACTGTGCATTCGACCAACTCAAAAGCCAGATTTCCGAAATATTGAAGGATTCGAAAATCTAACCTTCTCCCCGCAATTCAAACTATTCTATTATGGCTGTTTCAAGACGAAATTTCATTGCTTCCGCCTCCGCTACGAGCGCAGGCATTCTGCTCCACCCCCTTCAAAACTGGGCGCTGCCGCAACGTACTTTCCTGCTTCCCGCCGATTTTTCCCTGCAAATTTTAGCCACGAACTGGGGCTTCGACGGCTCCTACGATGCCTTTGCCGCCAAAGCCAAAGCTGCTGGTTACGACGGTGTCGAGGTCTGGATTCCAGGCGACGAAAAAAGCAGGGGCGAATTTTTGGAAGCCATGACCAAACATGGCTTGCGTTTCGGCTTCCTCGGCGGCGGCTGGGAGGAAGATTTTACCGCCCACCTGAAGCGTTTCGAGGGAATGTTGAAAGACGGGGTGGCTTGCAAACCCTTGTATTTCAATTGCCATTCAGGTCGGGATTGGTTCACGCACGAGCAGGCGAAGCAATTTTTTGACCTGAGCTACGACATCGCCAAATCGTCGGGCGTGCCGGTTTACCACGAAACGCATCGGGGCAGGCTTTGCTTCGCAGCGCACGTGACCAAGCGGTTTTTGGAAGAAATGCCCAATCTCCGCCTCACGCTCGACATCTCGCACTGGTGCAACGTGCATGAATCCTTGCTCGGCGACCAGGCGGCTGCCGTTGACCTTGCCCTTTCCCGCACCGACCATATCCACGCCCGCATCGGTCATGCCGAAGGTCCACAAGTGAACGACCCTCGTGCGCCGGAATGGCAGGATGCGGTCAAGGCACATTTTGACTGGTGGGACAAAGTCGTCCAGCGAAAAGCTACCGAGGGAAAAACCCTGACCATGCTTACCGAGTTTGGTCCGCCTCACTATCTGCCCGCTCTGCCTTATACGCAGCAACCCGTTGCCAATCAATGGGATATCAATGTCCATATCATGAAAACCCTGCGGGAGAGGTATAAATAGGTATGAGGTAAAAGGTCTGAGGTATAGGGGAAAAATACCTCAGACCTCAGACCTCAGACCTCTGTTTATCTTTGCCGGGCTTTTGGTTGGAGTAAAGAAATGTCATCCCGAGTTTTCGGGATGACATTTCTGGGCATCCAGCTTTGCCAAAGGCAAAAAACGAATTGCTAAGTGGACAGCTTGAAATATTACCTGCGGGAAATCTGGCTCTTCCTTTCCAGTCCTATTTTCCTCATCAATTTCGCCAAAATGGTAGCGGTGGTGCTTGGGCTGGCGCTGCTGACAGGTTGGGCGCTGCGCTGCCACACCCGGCATGGCGAGTCGGTGCAGTTGAACGATTTTACCGGCAAGCACCTCACCGACGCTAAGCGGGAATCGAGGGACAAAGGCTTTCGATTCGAGGTGATTGACTCGATTTGGCAGGAAGGCAAGCCCGGCGGCATCATCATCAAACAGACGCCCAACCCGCTTTCCAGGGTGAAAGAAGGTCGCAAAATTTATGTGACCGTGACGCAATGGAATGCCGAAATGGTGAGGTTGCCGCTGCTCGTCGAAAGCAGTTACGACTACGACCGCTACGCTGCGAAACTGGCGAAACGCAGTATCAAGGCTCGCATCAAAGAGCGGGTCTTCGACAGGCGGCAGGCGGAAAACACGATTTTGTACCTTTATTATGAAGGCAAAAAAGTGGACGAGACGGACATCAAAAACGGCTTCGAGGTGCCGATGGGTGCAACCCTCGAATTCGTGGTGACCGAGCGTCTGACCAATGAATTGCAAGTGCCCGACCTGGTTTGCATGAATTTTTCCGCCGCCGAATTCCTCGTCAGCAATTCCAACCTGAACATCGGCGAAGTCGTTGCCGACGCAACCGTTACCGACCGAAATGTTGCCTACGTTTGGAAACAAGAGCCGCCTGCCGACAGCTCTGCCATCATTCAGATGGGTGCTCAAATCAGCGTTTGGCTGACGCAAAAACTGCCTGCGGACTGCGGCGGCAGTGACGACGTGGAGGAGGGAAATAATCAATGAATATGCGGCTAAAACCTGTCGGCACTTCAAGTGCTGACAGGTCTTTCCAGCGACTTTCACAGCGGCAACAAAAAGTTTTATCGGTCGTTTTTGACAGCTAACGCAAAACCACTTTACACTTTTTCTTGACTCACTTGACTACTGAAAATGAAGTTTCTCTACAGTTTTTTACTACTTATCATCGCTTCCACTGCTCTCCAATCGCAAACCATCGAGGTCGCCCCGGCGCAGGGCAACCCGGTTTTAAGAAGCTTTTCCAACCGGCAAAACCTGCAAAAAGCTGCCGAATCGGAGCGGTTGACCGGCGTCAATCCGCTGGCTTTTGGAGGTGAAAAAGGCTTGGTCGTTTGCCCCCCGACGCCTTCCGGCAACGTGGTGCAGACCGGCGAAATCCTGTTCGTTGAAATTGACACTTTCCTCCTCGACGACGATTCTTTGGCTCAAGGCATTTTGACCATTTTTGACAACGCCGTGCCCAAGTTCGGCAGCGCCGAAATCACCGGCACGACATTGAAATACACCGCCGACGACGGCATCACCGCCACAGTCAGCGACACAGTCAAGTTGCTTTTCACCGAGCCGGGGGACAGCGACACGATTGACGTGCTGATTTCGGTGAAACGAAAAGGCAGGACGGTCATCGCCGACGCAAAACACGTTCAGCCTGAGTCGGTTAGCTCGTACTGTCTCGACGACGAGCTTGATTTTTCTCATGCCAAAGCATGCGCCGATTTCCTGCCTTGCTCCAAAGGTTACGACGGCAACGGGCAGCAAAACTTCTACCACTCCAGCTATCATTATCCCGATTCCTGCCTCGTTTATTGGGCTTCCCGTTTCCCCGGAACGGATACGGTTTGCCTGCGCATCTGCGATGAATTGGCGGTTTGCGACACATTCAAAATCCCCTTTGTCGTCCAGGGCGACACGCTGCAAAACCTGCCTTTTTTCGATGATTTTTCCAGGAACAAGGGCGCTTATCCAAGCAAAAACCTTTGGCTCGACGACCTCGCTTTCGTGAACACGACCCTTGCCAAAGACCCGCCTTCGGTCGGTTTTGCCACCCTCGACGGGCTGGACAGGCACGGCGACCCGTATCCAATCAACTACGGCATCGGCGACCGGCTGACTTCAAAACCCATTGATTTGTCGGGACTTACGGTGGGCAACGGCGTTTCGCTGCGGTTCTTTTTTGCGCCGAAAGGCTACGGTTTGGAGCCAGGCATCACCGATTCGCTGCTGCTCGAATTTCGCACGGAAGACCGGAAATGGGTGCGGGTGGCGGGTTTCGGCGGCATGAACGAAACCACGACGCCGCTCGATTCGGTGCCGCCGTTTCAGTTTCAAGGCATCTTGTTGAATGATGAAAAGTATTTCCACGAGGCGTTCCAGTTTCGTTTTTCGAGCTACACTTCGCCGGGCGGTTCGGGCGATTTGTGGCACGTGGACTACGTGCGGCTGGCGGCAAATGAAGGCGTGGACAACACTTTTCCCGACGTGGCTTTCACCGAATTGCCGACCTCGATTTTGAAAAACTACACCTCGCTGCCCTGGAAACACTTCAACAACCACGAGGACGAGGAACTGCAAAACCAACTCGAAGCGCATTTTTACAACCACTTTGACGTCGTCACAGCGTTGACTTCCAACTTGGTGAAGCACCGGGAAACGACGACGGGAACAGAATTCAATCAAGATTTCACGGTGGTCGAACAAGGGCAGGACAACAACATTCCGGTCAAAACGCCAACGCTACGTCAGCGCACTATTCCGGATGCTAATTTCAACGCCATCAAAACCATCCTGAAAGACATTCCTCCCGCTGATTTACGGAACCTGCAAACCGAATATGCTTTTACTCTTGGCGCTCAGCCTCAAGAGTTTAGAGTGAATGACACTATTTTGCTGAACAACCCCTTTGCCGACTACTTCGCCCACGACGACGGCACGGCGGAATGGCAAGTTTTCATCCAATGGAGCATGGGCAAGGAGCAACTATCCTCGAAGTTTCACGCCCACGTGGACGACACTTTGCGGGCGGTACAAATCATGTTCCCGCACGTGAACGGCAACGTGCAAAGCCAGCTTTTCAACCTGCGCATTTTTTCCGGCAGCGACTTGACTACTGCCGAACTCATCTTCGAGCGGGAACTGCTCAAGCCATTTTATCCGAACAACCTCTTCGACACTTTGCAAGGCTTCACGACTTACCGCCTGGAAGATTTTGTTGGAAACGAGACCCCGGTGGTTGTTCCGGCAGGCGATTTTTACGTTGGCATTCAGCAAATTACGCAAACGCAATACGGCATTCCGATTGGCTTCGACTTGCAAAATCCCTGCGCTTGTTCGTGGGTCAATCTTACCGGAGACTGGAAACCACTCTCGCCGACGACCTTCCCCGGCGCCATGATGATTCGCCCGGTTTTCAGCCAAACCGCCCCGGTCAGCACCAGCAACGGTTCGACGGAAACGCAACCCGGCGACCCGGGCATCCGGGTTTTCCCGAATCCGACTGGCGGAGAGCTTCATTTTGAACTGGAAAAGGGGAACTATACCGACTACAAAGTGCTGGTTTTCAGTGCGACAGGTCAATTGGTGACGCAGGCGGAACTTGCCGGGGAGATACGGCGTGATGAACGTGCCGCACGACTTGTTGCTGCCAGTGATGAGCCGCACCGCCAGCCGACCGCCTGAATGCTCGAAGTCGAAGTTCATGCCCAGCGAACCGATGGGCCGTCCGCTGCCGCCGGGTTGCTGCGCGTTGAACCAGCCGAAGAACACGCCGGCGCCCGGCTGGGAAGACGTGAGGGCGAAGCTGCCGGAGGCCGTAAGCTTGTCGTCGAGCGTTTTCGCTGGAGCAAGCCTCGCGGCGTAGGAAGCCGGCGTGGTGGAGCGCTGGATGCGGCCGCCTATCTCACCTTTGGCCGCGCCGGCGAAGTGCGTCGGGCTGTAGCCGAAGTCCTGCTTCACCATGAGGCCGGCCTTCGGCGGGATTCGATTGTTGCGAGCTTCCCAGCCGGGGTCGCGATCAAAATGCTCCGTCTTAAAGACTGTGTTCGTTTGGTCTGCGGCCCGGGCGTGTGGTTCGCGTCCAGCCAAGCCAACAAAAACCATTGCCAGACCGAGGCTCAACGCGATCCTCGCCCGCGGCGCCAGCCAGTTGTTCTGAGAGCCTGTTCGGAAACTCCGGTTTGGAGTCTCGCCATCAGGCGGCAGGGCCTGAAAACCCCCTGAACGCCGGACTACCAGCGCCAACACACCCGGCTCAAGCCCCAACA